>NZ_JAVRCD010000022.1:21544-116547 GCF_034530895.1 Nostoc sp. DedQUE08 | reverse complement strand
AGACTGGCTTGGTAAACAGCACCCTAAACGGTAGTAGGATACTAGCGATTTCAAAATAATTGAAAATCCTGCCTACGAAAAAGCCAAGGGCTACTACCACAACGGACAGATGAGGATTGAAATCTACGCAATCGGGAATGACCATGCCAGCGACCATGCAATTATTCTCTTTGCTGTTAACTTATTTGCGAGCATTAAAGGCATTGCTCTAAATGCCAAGGATAATTGTACATATCGGAAAACAGGCTTTAAGGAAGCTCAACCTGATGTGTCTTAGTATATTGGTGAAAATGCTGATGTCATTCCCTACGGCACTTCTATCATCAATTTAGATATATATTCACCACCAGATTTAGTTATTGAAGTGGCTAATACCTCACTTGCTGACGATCGAGGTGAAAAACGACTTTTATACGAAGATTTAGGAGTGAAAGAATACTGGATTTTAAATGTCCAGAATGCCCAAGTTATGGCTTTTGCTATTGAAAACCAAGGTAGTAGGCGGATTACAGAATCTCAGGTATTACCAGGATTAGCAATTTCTTTATTAAACGATGCATTAGGGCGAACTCGTCAAAGAAATCAAAGCCAAGTTGGTGCTTGGTTATTAACCCAATTTCAGCAATAATTACAAACTGCTTTGCGGTAGGGAATGGGGAGTAGGAAAAAAGCAAAGGATACAAAGCAATTAAAGCGCGATCGCACTATAGCAATCCTATCTGATTTGTGAGAATTGCCAGCCGTAGATTTCCACCTTCTCAAAAAAGTCGGGAATCTTGTTTCTCACGAATAGTTCAGAATTGCACTAATATGCTGTGGCTAAAGTCACCCTTTCAGGTGAAGACATACAGAAATACGAATGCCTAGTATGAAGTAAGATTAAGCAACTGTGAAGCTAATTATGCGTCTAGTTGTTAGTTAACTCATAAAAATTTAATTCTAAAGCTTTAACAACTCCGTACTCTCCACTTGTCCTCTAACTAAAAAATATTCTTATACAGCAAGATTTACAGGCTTCTATAATATGGCTACGCACATAGAAATTCCAGTTATTGGCAAAGTTAAGCATCCATCGCGCTGGCTGATTGGGCTGATAGCGGGGAGTGCTTTGGTTGTGGGTACTATAACAACTTACACCTTGGTAAACCAAGGGACAAACAAAGAAGATATTGCTCAACTAACTGTGCCAGTTGCAGCCCAAAACGTGACGTTGCGGATTACAGCTAGTGGCAAAGTCGTGCCAGTTCAGAGCGTAAATATTAGTCCGAAGAATCCCGGAGTGCTATCGCAATTATACGTGGAACAAGGCGATCGCATTCAACAAGGGCAAATTCTCGCCCGCATGGATAGTGCCGGTATTGAGGCTCAAAGGAGCCAGTACCGTGCTAACTTAGCCCAAAGCCAAGCACAGCTAGCCCAAGCCCTTGCTGGTAGTCGTCCTCAAGAAATCGCTCAAGCAAGGGCCCGATTAGCACAAGCTCAAGCCCAATTAGCTGCGGCTAAGGCTGGTAATCGTCCTCAAGAGATTGCTCAATCTCAATCCCAAGTAGATGCAGCTCAAGCAAGGGTGAATTACACCAGCGAACAGGTAAAGCGTTATCAATACCTATACGAACAGGGAGCAGAGAATAAACAATTACTCGATCAAGCCATCAGCGATGACAAAAGTGCTAGAGCCAATTTAGAAGAAGCTAAAAAACGATTCTCGTTAGTCCAAACTGGCACTCGCAGTGAAGAAATCGACCAACGCCAAGCCGCTGTTAACGAAGCACGGGCAGCATTGGTACTGTTAGAAGATGGAACCCGTTCTGAAGAAATTGTCCAGCGTCAAGCCGCTGTAGCATCTGCTGAGGCTCAGTTAAAGGGTGTACAAGTGCAGTTGGAAGATACTATTATTCGCGCTCCTTTGTCGGGAATTGTTACCCAAAAGTATGCCGAACCAGGTGCATTTGTTACACCCACAACTTCGGCATCTACTAGTGCATCGGCAACTTCCAGTTCAATTGTTGCTGTAGCACGCGGTTTAGAAATATTAGCTCAAGTTCCCGAAGCCGATCTTGGCAGAATCAAACAGGGACAGCAGGTGGAAATTGTCGCTGATGCCTATCCCGACCAAGTTTTTAAAGGTCATGTACGTCTGATTGCTCCCGAAGCAGTGGTGGAACAAGGTGTGACATCCTTTCAGGTGCGGGTTGCTATCGATACTGGCATAGATAAACTGCGTTCTGGCTTAAATGTGGATCTGACTTTTTTAGGCGATCGCGTTAATAATGCCTTGGTATTACCAACGGTGTCAATTGTCACCGAAAAGGGGAAAACTGGCGTACTCGTACCCGATGCAAAAAATAAACCCCAGTTCCGCGAAGTTACAGTCGGGGCACAAATTCAAGACCAAACTCAGATTTTAGAGGGAGTTAAAGCAGGCGATCGCATTTTTGTTAACCCACCCAAAGATTACAAAATTGAGAAGGCAAAAGAACAGAATAATTCGTAATTCGTAATTCGTAATTCGTAATTATATAAGATATGAATTTCCTTGAAAGCATGAATATGGCGGGGAAAACCCTGCTGTCAAATAAGCTGCGTAGTGCCCTCACCATGCTGGGTATAGTTATTGGCAACGCTTCGGTGATTGCGATGATTGGCATTGGTGAAGGTGGACAAAAATACGTTAATAAACAGCTGGAGTCACTAGGGCCAAATGTGCTATTTGTACTGCCAGGTAATCGAGAAACTCAGCGAATCTCCTTTGAAGTGCCAAAAACTCTGGTGTTGCAAGATGCGGATGCGATCGCTTCTCAAGTACCAACAGTAGTAGGAGTTGCACCAGAGTTAAACAGAAGACAGGTAATTACATACCGCAACAGAAATACCGATGTCAACATCATTGGCACAACTCCCTCCTTTTTATCAGTGCGGGATTTTGAAACTGCTAAAGGCAGGTTTTTCTCTGAGATAGACATCAAGCGAAGTAACCAAGTCGTTGTGCTGGGTGGAGATTTGGCAGAAAAACTATTCGGTAATAGTAACGCTGTAGGACAGCAATTGCGAGTTGGAAATACCAGCTTTCAAGTAATTGGGACGTTAACAGCAAAAGGTTCCAGCGTGGGAGCAGATTATGATGATGCTGCCTTAATACCAATCACCACATCAGCAAACCGACTTGTGGGCAAAAATTCTCCTTATGGTATCGCCTTAGATTATCTCGTTGCTGCCGCTCGTGATTCCGATAGTGTGGATGCAGCAGAATTTCAAATTACTAATTTGCTGCGTCTAAGACACAAAATTAATGGTGAAGATGACTTTACTCTTCGCACCCAGAAAGATGCTTTGCAAACTGTCGGTCAAATTACAGGTGCATTGACAATTATGCTAGCTGCGATCGCCGGCATATCCTTGTTTGTTGGCGGCATTGGCATTATGAATATTATGCTCGTCTCCGTCACCGAACGCACCCAAGAAATCGGATTGCGAAAAGCGATCGGGGCAACTGAGCAAGATATTTTGCTACAGTTCATCATTGAGGCAGTGATTGTTTCTGCGGCTGGGGGCTTAGTTGGGACTGCGGTTGGTGTCAGTGGCATCCTATTAGTGGGAGCCTTGACTCCTTTGGAAGCGAGTCTTTCTCCTGTAGCCATTACTATGGCTGTTGGTGTCTCTGGAGGTATTGGTTTATTCTTTGGCGTTGTTCCTGCACGTCGCGCTGCTAAACTCGACCCGATTGTGGCTTTGAGAAGTGCCTAGTAGTCTGCCAACCCAAAAATGCGTTTGTGAGGACTACCTCACAAGATTGGATAATTTATTTGTTGGAGTTCCCTAACCAACTTTTCCTCCGACTTTTGCAACCCGATCGCATAAAATTGCCGACTTCAGCCGACTGACAAACGATAGTGCGATCGCTTAGGCTATTGGGCATAGAGATAAAAACTTAAGTATAAAAATATGCTTAATACCCTCAGCCCAATTGCAGAAGATTTAGCAGGTCAAAGCTATCTCAGTCCTCATTACTTGCAAACACAGCAGCGCATTCGTTCCCTCATAGACAAATATATTGCAGTCGAAAAACTACACGATCGTCTGCAAGATTTACCGATACAGTTTGCCAATCCCCAACCGCGTCCCTGGAAACACATCGACTGGCAGACAATTAACCGCAATCAAATTATCGGCTTAGACGCAGAGGTATTTTTATCTATATCGATCGGTGCGATGGATACAGAAGCACCCATTCGCGGTTATACCCAAACCAGTCGGCAGTATTTGGAAAAATTGCATCCTCAGATGGCTCGGTTTGTTGGTGGAACTGTCGGTAAAGATGACGAATTGCTAGAACTTGGTTTGTGGGAAAAGGAAGAACGTCAGCACACACCCGCATTAATCAAAGTCTACACCCAATTAACAGGCGAGAAAATTACCCCAAAACTTCGTACTGTTAGAAGCTATCTCCCTACAGATGACCCTCACGAAGACTTATATCGCCACGGTTTACACCGCATTGCTACAGAATACGGTGCAACTTGTCTTTATATTTGGTTGATGGCTCACACCACAGGCGCACTCCAGGATGTTCTAGAGGAACTAGCGCAGGATGAAATCAACCACATGACCAAATTCTGGGGGTTTGGAGTCTGGGCTTTCCCTGATACTGGGTTGATGCGAATTGGACGCACCCTGATTAAAACGCGATCGCCAAACTATCAGCGTAACAACCTCATGCGTACTCTTCGCCGGATGATGGGTACACTCAACTGGAATGCTTGGTCATTAACCAACAAAATAACTCTCCTATTTACCTTCACCTACACAATGCATCGCTTGTGGAGTTGGAACAACACCCTCACACCAGAGTACTTACAAAATTTATTTGAAACTACTCATTAGTAAAAACAAAAGACAAATGACAAAAGACAAAGGACAAGTGACAAATGACAAATGACAAATCAAAATTACCCATAGATTTAAATCCCCAAAAAATCCCCCAACATATCGCCGTCATCATGGATGGTAACGGCCGATGGGCAACCAGTCGAGGATTACCGCGCATTGCTGGACATCGCCAAGGAGCAAGAACGCTCAAAGAACTATTGCGTTGCTGCAAAGATTGGGGAATCAAAGCGTTGACAGCCTACGCTTTCTCCACAGAAAATTGGCAGCGTCCTGTTGAAGAAGTGGATTTTCTAATGCATTTGTTTGAGCGATTACTACGCCGCGAGTTGGCTCAGATGCATCAAGAAGGAGTACGTATCTCGTTTATTGGAGATTTATCGGCTTTACCCAAGTCTCTACAAATGGAAATGGAACGTTCAATGACAGAGACATTGAACAATCAAGCAATCCACTTTACTATTGCAGTCAATTACGGTAGCCGCAACGAAATTACCAGAGTTTGTCGTCAAGTAGCTCAACTCGTGCAACAGGGCGAACTTAGCGCCCAAGAAGTGAATGAAAGTCTTGTAGAGCAACACCTCTACACAGCAGACACTCCAGAACCCGATTTACTGATTCGTACTAGCGGTGAGATGCGATTGAGTAATTTTCTCTTATGGCAAATGGCTTATACAGAGATGTATTTCACCGATATTCTTTGGCCAGATTTTAATCGAGAAGCATTTCATCAAGCTTTGTTGAGCTATCAAAATCGCGATCGCCGTTTTGGTCAAGTCAAAGCTTCATTATCAGCTTAGTGTACCAAACACCAGACATCACCAGAAGAAGGCAGGAGGCAGAGGGCAATATTCCTTCTGCCTTCTGCCTTTGTTGATAAAGTAAAAGCACCCACATTACCACGATGGTATATGAGCGCTCACAAATAAAACATTATCGAGGATAATCTATCTGCTATGACAGACCGAAGTAACTATAAGAATAGCAGGCACTGGGTAAATAAACTGCAAGGGTAGTTACAAATGTTTTGTTAAAAATATTACTTACCGTAAATGTGATGCTTGATTTAGGCAAAATCCAATCGATTGCGGAATCCTATTCTCCCCAAGAACTCTTCGCTGGCTTGGTTTGGCAGCGTCGGTTCAATGAGTTTGATGGCAAAGAAGTGATTACTGACCTTTCCAACCACAGAAATTTATGGTCAAGCTTTCTATTCACAAAACCAATCTTTGCACCAGATGAAAACGGTTTAAGCTTTGGTGGTATGGTCGATACCCTACTTGCAATGGCAAACTATCGTCCCATGCCTGAAACCAGCATCATTCATTTCGTTGCCTATCCTGCCGATACACTGTACATTCTGACAGAGAACCAAGATACAAAAGTGTCTGAGCTTTTAGACTTAGGCAAAAAATGGCGAGCTGATTCAGTAGAGGTAAGTGATGGCACGAATGAAGATTATGGTTTCCGCCTGAAGCGCCGACTGAGAACTAGATTGGAAGGGGCGTTATGGGGTGAGGATGTTCACCAAGATTGTGATGCGGTGGTTGTTGCCTATTGGTGGGATTGAATACTTGAAATATCTCAATCAGAGAAATCGTGAACTACAATATGCTGTTTTCTTGCCGAATCTTAGCCTACACCCAAATTTAGCAGCGATCGCAGCCTCTTAATTTTTTTGAGTCAATTATTCTTTATTAGGTATTGAGCCGAAATCCTCGGCTCAATACCTATATTCGTATATCACAAAATCAGACTTATGGAAATTATTCTTTTGTCAATATAGCAATTATTTTTTATATTTGAACAGAGAAAATTTAGAAGGCTTATGAATCAAGCATTTTACGCAATGCGTTGTTCAAAAATCATTTGGGATTGCTATCGTAATTATAGAAACTATCAATATGATGTTTTGTTAATTCTTTCCGAAAATAGTATTTACTAGAATTTAATACCTGCGATATAAGCTGACGTTTTGATAAGTTAATTCAGAAAAAATCCTGATATCCAAAATTTAAAGTTGACAAGACTCTCTTGCTAAATCTACTTTAAATTTACTTATCAATCCATTTTAAAATCGCAATGAATTTTTCCACTATTTTATAGGTGTTGGGAGTCATGATGGCAAAATATCTACTAGCTTTTGCTAGTGGGATGGGATTTTTATGTTTAATTGTCGGGTTATCACCTGTGCAAGCCCTTCCTAGTTTAAAAATTGCAGATAAAAACGTAGCTGTTAATCAAAATGACGGCAGCTATGAAAATAATTATTCTCATCAAAGCGATTTAGCAAATAATATCTCCAGTAAATTGCTGATAGCTAATGAGAGCCAAAAAAACTTACCCTCAGTCAATGAACAGCAAAAAATTCAAGATTTAGGAATAGATTCTGCTGTTAACTTATGGCAGCCAATCACACCACAACCTGCAAGTTCATCTCCAACCTCATACAAACTTGCACAAGTAACATCCGTATCGCAATTGTCTGATGTACAGCCGAATGATTGGGCTTTTCAGGCACTCCAATCTTTAGTCGAGCGCTATGGTTGTATTGCAGGTTATCCCAATCAAACCTATCGCGGTAATCGGGCGATGACTCGCTATGAATTTGCTGCTGGCTTAAATGCTTGTTTAGAGCGAATAAATGAACTGATTGCGACTGCAACTGGTGATTTGGTCAAAAAAGAAGATTTAGCCACATTGCAGAAACTACAAGAACAATTTGCGGCGGAATTGGCAACATTGCGGGGTCGAGTAGATGCTGTAGAAGCTCGCACAGCAGAACTAGAAGCAAATCAGTTTTCTACTACGACCAAACTCAATGGTGAGGTAATTATTGCTGGTGTTGGTGCTAGCGGTGGCGCTCCTAATGATAGTGACCCGAACATCATCTTAGTCAATAGAGTACGGTTAAATCTCACCACTAGCTTTACTGGTAAAGATTCATTAATTACTGGATTGCAAGCCTATAATTTTTTGGGTGGAGCCACTGGAGAGGGTAGCCTGCAACAAGGTTTAGGATTAGCTTCGCCACTTTTAAGTGCAAGTAGCGCTCGTACCAGTTTTGAGCCGCAATTTCCGGGGATAAATGTCAATACTTTGTCGGGCGTTGGCGCAAACAGCGTTCAGGTTTACAAATTGCTGTATGTCTTTCCCGTCGCTAATAAATTAACCTTGTTTGCGGGAACTGCGGCAGAGACATCAGATGCTTTCCCAACAATTACGCCTTTTTATGGTGAAGGACAAGAGTCAATATCTCGTTTTGGCAACTTGAATCCTGTACTACGGGTTTCTGGTGGAACTTCGGGTACTGGTTTAGCATCGGCGGCGGGATTTATTTTTAACATTTCGCCAAATTTTGATTTAAGAGCTTTATACGGCAGTGTAAATGCCAATTTACCGGAAAAATCTGCGGCTGAAGCAGTACCAGGAGTTTCTACTACACCTTTGGGAGCAGGTTTATTTAGTGGTAGTAGTATTATTGCCACACAGTTAACCTTCAAACCAAGTCCTGCTTTTGATATTGGTTTAAACTATGCCCACAGTTATCACGAAATCAATATTTTGGCTACAGGATTAGTTAGTAGTGATATCGGTGCTTTATCAGGAGTTGCAGTTGGAACACCGCTCACACTCAACTCTGTTGGCGGTACGGTAACATGGCGATTGTCTCCCAAGATAGCCTTATCTGGCTACGGTGCAGCAATATTTGTTGATGCTGCTTCAAATAGCGTGGATGCTTCCACCACCTTTACAAGTTGGATGGCGGGAATTCACTTTAAAGATTTATTCAAGTCAGGAAACACAGCCGGGATTCTTTTTGGTCAGCCGCTTTTCCGTAGCGATACTGGTGGTTCTGCTCAACTTACCCCCACAGGCGAGAATCGGGCGACTCCTTACCATTTGGAAGCCTATTACCGCCTTCAAGTTAGCGATAATATTAGCATTACCCCTGGTGCGTTTGTTCTCTTTAACCCAGAAGGTAACAGCAATAATGAGACTACGACTGTAGGCGTACTTCGGACTACTTTTACATTTTAAGAGATTGAGATTAAGCAGTCAAAATCCCCTAAGAAATTGGGGGATTTTGAGATTGGATAACAAAATTCACAGTAGACCTCTTGCAGCATAAATCAACAATAAAGAACCTCACCCCGATGCTTTGGCTATCCATTAGTCACATCTTTAAAAAAAGTGTTGAAGATAAAATAATGACTAATAAATACGTAGAAATTCGGTGGATGTTTATTGAATAATATTGTTTGGTTTTTGACAAAAATATAGTCCCATTGCCCAAAATTTGTTGTGCAAAACTAATATGATGTCTACGTTGGTGACTGACTTGTACTGAGCGCAGTCGAAGTAGCTTACCGAATGGGCGAAGTACAGGCTACATTAAAAATAAACTGTGTAGGTGTAACTCATCGTCGATATCGCCCCACAGATAACCTAATTATTTCTTTTACCTGATTTAGCAGTTTGATTTGAAAGGTGGTGCTTTTGTATAACCCGCTCAATCTGGCAAGTCACCCCATCTATTCTATTTTTAACCTTATCAAAATCAATATTCGCCCAAATATAGGCTTTGTCAGGTCTTTGTTGCTTCCCACTCATATATGGTCTTACTTGTCAATATACTTTGTTATATCTATACAATATAGTCTTCTCAATTTCTAAACTACTTTCTCTAGACATATAAGTAAATATGCTTAACATTTACTTAAGGTTTTATCGCAATCCGATTTTATTTTTAAACCTACTTACGCGATCCTCAAAGTACAGCGTAAGCGCCAGAGGCAGGAAGTAGGGAATCAGCCTTAGTTATACAGAGTTTTTTCACGCAATCAAATAGGAGTCTTATGGCTTTTAGAAGTTCAACTAAACAGTGATTTGATTAATATGGACGGAGATTATTATCTATCTATTGAAAGAGACGCGATATTTCGCGCCTCTAAGAACTAAAATCAAAATTCTAAGTGTAAGCTTAAATCTTTGTTTGTAGATATTGCACCAATTGCGGTGCTTGCATCACTCCCTCTATCCGCTCCACAGGCTGACCCTGCTTAAACAGTACTAGGGTTGGAAGAGAAGCGATTTTATACTCAGTAGCCAAATCTGTGTATTTTTCCGTGTCGATTTTGACAATCCTTAAGCGATCCTTAAGTTGGGCATTGACTTGCTCTAAAATTGGCACCATCATCTGACAGGGGCCGCACCAGTCAGCATAAAAATCTACTAATACAGGTACATCAGAAGCAGACAGCATATCTTCAAAACTGTTAAATTGCTTTTTCGTTGCCATGTGACACACACCGATTTTCAATTGTTTGTTTCAATAGTAGTTCTTATAAAATAAAATCGGTATAGGTTCATGGGTTTTTGTTAGTAAAAGATTAGATTAGTTAATATGAGGATGATTAGCCAGCCAAAAATATTAAATAATTATAATAAAATCCGTATATTATGTTAGGTTGTGCATCTGTATTAAATATGTGTTTCAACCTATCACGATCGACCAAATCATTATATAGGCTTTCACAAGAGTGATGTCTACGAAGGCTGTAGATGCAACACTTTCTAGTCTATCTAGTCAGGCAAATATATTAGTTATAGTTATTCATCTATTTACAGAGAAGTAACTATAGATATTTAATCAGAGTAAAACGTTAATTATTGTTATTCGAGTTATATAGGAATCTTATTTGATTTGTGAGAATTGCAAATCGCAGCTTCTCGATAACTTTTATGAAGGTAAGGATCTTGTTTTAGCGCGTCTGATTCAGCATAGCTATATCTAGCTAAATACGCCGTATAGCAATCCTATTTGATTCCTGATTACTCGTAAAGATCGGGGACTGGGGACTGGGAAGATAGAAATAAAGGTGTACTGAGTTTTTTCAGAAATCAAATATGAGTCCTATATAACTTTATCTATTAGCTATCTAACTTGCAGGATGACAGCAAGATTATCACCTCGCAAGAGTTAGATATTATCCAGACAATATTCAGATGTTCCCGAAATCGCCATAAGATAATTAGCGCGGTATTTCTAAGATTGAGGAACATTAAATGACGCTATTACAAGATAAAGTCGCAATTGTCACAGGTGCATCAAGAGGAATTGGCCGAGCGATCGCAATTGAATTAGCTTCACAAGGAGCGATCGCAGTTGTTAATTATGCCAGTTCTAGTGCTGCGGCTGAAGCAGTTGTAACAGAAATTACAGCAGCAGGAGGTCAGGCGATCGCGATCCAAGCAGACGTTTCTAAAATTGAGCAAGTAGACACACTAGTTAACGCCGTGATGGAAAAGTTTAAGCGTGTGGATATTTTGGTCAACAATGCAGGAATTACGCGCGACACACTGCTTTTGCGTTTGAAGCCAGAAGATTGGCAAGCAGTGATAGACCTGAATCTCACTGGTGTTTTTTTATGTACACGCGCCGCCAGTAAAATTATGCTGAAGCAGCGATCGGGGCGGATTATCAACATTACCTCTGTGGCTGGGCAAATGGGCAACCCAGGTCAGTCAAACTACAGCGCCGCCAAAGCAGGTGTAATCGGTTTCACCAAAAGCGTTGCCAAAGAACTCGCTACTCGTGGCATTACCGTTAACGCCGTCGCTCCTGGATTCATCACCACCGACATGACCAGCGATCTCAACAACCCCGAAGATATTCTGAAATACATTCCACTCGGTCGCTTCGGTCAACCCGAAGAAGTCGCAGGAATGGTGCGCTTCCTCGCCGCCGATCCCGCCGCCGCCTACATCACTGGACAAGTCTTTAACGTCGATGGCGGTATGGTAATGGCCTAAATAGTTGAGCTAAATAATTGAGGGGTAGCGATTTTTCGTAGTTGGCGCTTTAGCGCCAACTACGAACTTATTAAATAAAATTTGATAGATTAGTTATGAAAACAGACTCTATTTTTTATCGTTTATTTCAAACTTTCCCCAGTGCTTTTTTTGAATTAATTAATCTGCAACCATCAGAAGCAAATGCATATAATTTCGCTTCAGTAGAATTAAAGCAAACAGCATTTCGCATTGATGGAGTCTTTCTTCCTGTTGCTGACACTAATCATCAGCCGATTTATTTTGTAGAGGTTCAATTTCAAAAAGATAATGAATTTTATGCTCGTTTATTTTCAGAAATATTTCTGTATTTACGACTTTACGCACCTACTTCAGATTGGCGATCGGTAGTTATATTCCCTCGCCGCAGCCTTGAACCAACACAAGTCCAACCGTATCGAGTCTTACTCGAAAGCCAACTTGTAACGAGGCTATATTTAAACGAGCTTGGAGAAGTAACTGAATATTCCTTAGGAGTTGGTATTATCAAATTAGTAGTTGTAAATAAAAAACAAACTCCCATATTAGTCAAAAGTTTGATTACAAAGACACGTTCGGAACTGAGCGATAAAGCACTTCAAAAAAAAGTGATAGATTTAATAGAAACAATTGTAGTTTACAAACTACCGCGTATCAGTCGTCAGGAGTTGGTAAAAATGTTTGGACTCGGTGATTTTGATATCAAAACGACTAGACTTTATGAGGAACTCAAGCAGGAAACAACTCTAGAGCTAGTCATGCGCCAGTTACGACGACGCATTGGTAATTTGAATCCGCAATTGTCAGAGCGCATCAGCCAGTTATCTATCGAACAGCTTGAAAATCTAGCCGAGGCACTGTTGGATTTTTCCACAGAAGGAGATTTAGTTGTTTGGCTGCAAGACAATTTAACTCAAGCTTGAATTTTTGGTGAATTGA
The DNA here is from genome assembly GCF_034530895.1 of Nostoc sp. DedQUE08. Taxonomy (NCBI): domain Bacteria; kingdom Bacillati; phylum Cyanobacteriota; class Cyanophyceae; order Nostocales; family Nostocaceae; genus Nostoc; species Nostoc sp. DedQUE08. Next base: position 103,890 of record NZ_JAVRCD010000022.1, on the reverse strand, counting down.
ATAAACATAGTAGGGCTAGCACTGCAATGCCGACCCTACAAGCAACTAAGGCTGTTGGCGTATCCTTTGCCAGACTGTAAAGCCCAAAAGTAGGATAATACTACTGGCGGTTGTCAGCATCACAGCCAAACTCATACCTTGTATTCTCATCGCTAGCAAGTTGAAAACTAAGGTAATTGACCAAAGGGTAAACGCAGCATGGCGCTGGGAGAGTCCCCAAGCAAGTAAGCGGTGGTGCAGGTGGTCTTTGCCAGGAGTACTCAGAGGGTTATTTCCTGCTAGTAGCCGCCGCACAAATACTTGAGTGGTATCTAGCACCGGTAATAATAGAAATAAAACCGTGGGAATTAGCGCATAAATTGTGTTTTGTTGCAGTTTCCCTAAAATACTAGTTGCTGCCAACACATAACCAAAAAAGTATGCTCCGGCATCACCCATAATAATTCGTGATGGATGGAAATTATGGCGCAAAAATCCTAGTGCAGCACCTCCCAAAGCTGCGAGGACTAAGATTGCCGCAGCACGATTGTTAAATTGAGCTGCAACGCCCAATAAACTCATAGCGGTTATAAAGCTAATTCCTCCTGCCAAGCCATCCATACCATCCATCAAATTGATGGCGTTGGTAATCCCTACTACCCATAGTACTGTTAGCAACATGGACAGAAGTGAATCGATGGGAGTGCCAAACAGGACTTTGACACTGATACCATTAGCTACCAGCAAAAGTGCCGTGACAATTTGCGCCCACAATCGCACAGAGGGCGGTAAGCCAAACTGATCGTCAATAAAGCCCACCAGGACTAATATCGAACCCCCCAACAGAATAGTGAGCACCTGAGCCAATACGTTTTGGAGTTCGATCGGTCGTAAAAGGCTAGCTAATACCAGCGCGGCAATCACGCCCGCGTAGATAGCCAGCCCCCCGGCATTGGGTAAAGGTTCTCGGTTGAGTCGCCGTGCGTTGGGTTGGTCAGCCCAACCTACCCGCAAGGCGAATTTGCGTACTGTCGGAATTAAACGCCAAGTTACAAGCCAAGCCAAGAGGAACGTAAATACTACTGCCAACCAGCCGGTGCCGCTAGGGTCGGCAATACCAAGGGACTTAAGGGAGTTGTCTAGATTCATCTCCCAATTCAAGCATTACTGCCAGTATCTAATATGAGCATCACCTGTATATTAATCAATTTTTTTATTTCCATTTGTAACTTGAGCCGCTTGAGAGATTAGCACTCTGGCGCTGTGAGTGCTAAATTGTCTAATGGAAGCGCTGGAGAAATCAAACATGGCGAAAATTATTGCATTTGACGAGGAATCGCGGCGATCTCTAGAAAGGGGTGTTAACGCCCTTGCCGATGCCGTAAAAATCACCTTGGGGCCCAAAGGTCGCAATGTCCTTTTAGAGAAAAAATTTGGCGCACCTCAAATTGTCAACGATGGTATCACTGTTGCCAAGGAAATTGAATTAGAAGATCCTTTGGAAAATACTGGTGCAAGACTCATCCAGGAAGTGGCCTCAAAAACTAAAGATGTCGCTGGAGATGGGACAACCACCGCCACAGTTTTAGCACAAGCCTTAATTAGAGAAGGTTTGAAGAACGTTGCGGCAGGTAGTAACCCTGTGAGCTTGAGACGCGGGATCGACAAAACTATTGAGGCATTGGTAGAAGAAATTGCCAAAATAGCCAAGCCAGTAGAAGGAAGTGCGATCGCTCAAGTTGCCACTGTTTCTGCTGGTAACGATGAAGAAGTTGGTCAAATGTTAGCTCAAGCAATGGAAAAAGTCACCAAAGATGGTGTAATTACCGTTGAAGAATCTAAATCCCTGACAACTGAACTAGAAGTAGTTGAGGGGATGCAGATTGACAGGGGTTATATTTCTCCCTACTTCGTCACCAACAACGAACGGCAAATCGTCGAATTTGAAAACGCCCGAATCTTGGTGACAGATAAAAAAATCAGCAGCATCCAAGATTTAGTGCCAATTTTAGAAAAAGTTGCCCGTTCTGGTCAGCCTTTGCTAATTATCGCTGAAGATGTCGAAGGTGATGCTTTGGCAACTTTGGTGGTGAACAAAGCGCGCGGTGTACTAGCCGTAGCTGGAATTAAAGCGCCTGGGTTTGGCGATCGCCGCAAAGCTTTGTTAGAAGATATTGCGATTCTCACCGATGGACAGTTGATTTCTGAAGAAATCGGTTTAAGCTTGGATACGGCTGCTTTAGAAGCGTTGGGAACTGCCCGCAAAATCACCATTGACAAAGAAAACACCACAATTGTTGCTGGTAGTGTCACCAAGCCAGAGGTACAAAAGCGGATTGGTCAAATTCGCAGACAGTTAGAAGAAACTGATTCTGAGTACGATCGCGAAAAACTGCAAGAACGCATCGCCAAGCTCGCTGGCGGCGTGGCAGTGATTAAAGTGGGTGCGGCAACCGAAACCGAACTCAAAGACCGTAAGCTGCGGATTGAGGATGCGCTCAACGCTACTAAAGCTGCTGTGGAAGAAGGTATTGTTCCTGGTGGTGGAACAACCTTAATTCACTTAGCTAAGGCAGTACAAGCGATTAAAAACACCCTAGAAAATGACGAAGAAAGAATTGGGGCTGATATTGTCGAACGAGCGCTAGAAGCCCCCTTGCGCCAAATAGCAGACAACGCTGGTGCTGAAGGTTCTGTAATTGTCTCGAAAGTCCGGGATAGCGACTTCAACATTGGTTACAACGCCGCTACTGGCGAATTTGAAGACTTGATTGCTGCTGGTATTATCGACCCTGCCAAAGTTGTGCGTTCAGCCTTGCAAAACGCTGGTTCCATTGCTGGTTTGGTCTTAACCACCGAAGCGATCGTTGTTGAAAAGCCAGAGAAGAAATCCGCTGCTCCTGCCCCTGATATGGGCGGTATGGGCGGTATGGGCGGTATGGGCGGTATGGGTGGCATGGGCGGCATGGGTATGTTCTAATTTCTGCTGACCCAGATAAATATTTTTTAAACAGTTTGTCTTGCCAAGGCAAACTGTTTTTTGTAGCATTGCTGATTCAAAGGCAATATGTTATACCAATTCGTAATTCGTCAGATAAAATCTGGGTGATGACCTCTTTATATTAATTTTTGCAAAATAACGTCTAAGTTATGTAAGTTATTTTTATGTCCTTTGTTATTTACTAATGAAAAATGACAAATGACCAATGAGCAATGACAAATGACTATTAGGTAATATTGCATGGCACGAAAATTACGTCGCCTTCCTAAAATACTCACCAAGCTATATGAAGACGAGTTCCATCACCAACCAGGGACTATACCTGGAACCATTTTTATTGATGCAGATGCTCCACCACCAATAATTTTTTTGATTGACTATAACCAAACCAATTTCATTCGCGAACAAATAGAAACTCCAGAGGAGTGTGTCTCTTATCTGGAATCGGAATCGGTTTCTTGGGTAGATGTACAAGGTTTAGGTAGTCAAGATATATTACAACGATTGGGTAACATTTTTAAGTTACATCCTCTAGTTTTAGAAGATGTAGTTAATGTACCGGAGCGTCCTAAAACAGAGGATTATGAAGATCAATTACTTTTCATTGCCCGGATGGTAGTACCAAAGGAAAGAACATGTGGTTTTTATAGCGAACAAGTGAGTTTGATATTAGGAAAAAATTATCTACTGACAGTACAAGAGGAACCAGAACATGATTGCTTTGAAGCGGTGCGATCGCGAATTGAAAAAAACAAAGGTATCATCCGTAAACAGGGAGCAGATTATTTAGCTTATGCTTTATTAGATGCAATTATTGATGGCTTTTTCCCAGTGCTAGAGCTTTATGGCGAACGAATCGAAGAATTAGAGGAGGAAGTAATAGTTAAACCTACTCCCCAAACACTGCAAAATATTTATCAAATTAGACGAGAATTACTGCAACTACGTCGTGCTATCTGGCCCCAGCGGGATGCAATTAATTCCTTAATTCGAGATGCTCCCGATTTGATTTCTGAAGAAGTGCGAATCTACCTGCGAGATTGTTATGACCATACAGTGCAAGTGATGGATATGGTAGAAACTTACCGAGAACTATCATCTGGATTAATGGATGTGTACCTTTCGGCAGTAAGTAATAAAATGAATGAAATCATGAAGGTGCTAACGATAGTTTCAACGATCTTTATTCCCCTGACTTTTGTGGCCGGAATATATGGTATGAATTTCAATACTGAGAAATCACCATATAATATGCCTGAATTGAATTGGTATTGGGGCTATCCACTTTGCTGGGCATTGATGTTAGCGATCGCATTTAGTTTGCTATTCTTTTTTTGGCGAAGAGGGTGGCTGCAAAATTCTGTAGAAATCAAGCGCAATTAAAAATTGTAGATTAGCGATGAGTCAAATATATATTCATTAGCACCGGGAGTTAAGATTTTTGAGTTATGAGGAGTAGCGACCAAAATTTAGTAGTTTTGACGATTTATATTATCGGTGTCTCTTATGTTTTCAACCGCATGATTGAATCCATCGATGACCAAGTAAAATTTGAGTTTAAAAAAGGAACCGTTGACGAACAACTCAAAGAACAAAATCTCGACGATAAAATTGGAATTTCCTTTAAACTCAAATCTTCATACCCAATTGACGATTTGAAAGATTTAGGAATTAGCATTGAAAATAAATCAGATAATGTTGCCGTATACGTTGACTGGGACAATAGTTCTTTAGTTGTTGAACATAGTAAGCAATCGCGCCGCGTAATTCGGAAATCACCAGACTTAACCCGCGACTTAGCAGTACCCCAAAGTCCTAGCCTGATTGCTCCCAAGAAAACACTTTCTGAAACAGTGACAGCAGAAGATGTTTTCCAGCGCGATCAAGTAGCTGGAACCTATTTAGCAAAAAAACCATTAATTGATATCAATGGGCTACAAAAAGGGCAAAAAAAGTTGTACAACGATTTTATTAACAGAAAAAAAGAGTTGGATTTTTCTCTGCAATTAGTGTTGAGGATATCTGAAGTGCGTCTAGGTCTAGCTCCAGGTCGTGATTTTCCTCCCATTAGCATTATCAATTGTCCTTTCACAGTCAGGAAACTACCTTGGACTTACGCTCTACCCTGGAATAAAAAAAAGTAATAACCTGTCAACCCCTTGTGTTAACCGGGTACACTGGATTTAAGGAGAGAGTAGGCGCAGGCGGTTGCAGATCGGTCATAGTTACTGGTTTGAGGAAAGTCCGGACTCCCGAAAGACCAAACTTGCTGGATAACGTCCAGTGCGAGCGATCGTGAGGATAGTGCCACAGAAAGATACCGCCAAAAAAGTTAGGAATTAGAAGTTAGGAGTTAGGAGTTAGGAATTATTAATTATTAACTCTTAACTCTTAACTCATAACTCCTAACTAAATTTGGTAAGGGTGCAAAGGTGCGGTAAGAGCGCACCAGCAGTATCGAGAGGTGCTGGCTCGGTAAACCCCGGTTGGGAGCAAGGCGATAGGAACTACGGTTGGTCTTTTACCAGTTCCGCTCAATGAGAGCCGCTTGAGGCGTTTGGTAACAAACGTCCCAGATAGATAACTGCCCTCGCAAGAGAACAGAACCCGGCTTATGTCCTGCTCTCTCCCCTTTAATGGAGTATGAACCTTTCACGGTTTGTACTCTATTATTTTTTGTACGGGTTTTGTGCGTAAGCGTACCCTTTGGGATCTTGCTACGCGTAGCGTCTCGTAGAGAAGCTCGTCGTAGACATCGCTAATTCATCATCTAAAGCATTTAAAGCATTCCCAATATCTCTAATGCTGTATCCAAATGCCATTTAACCCGATAGAGTCCAAACAGTTTCTCTTGACTGTAACGTGCAGGGTACTCTAACTTCCTTCCCTCCATCGTCACCTTGAGCAATGCTGACTGCTCTGGTGTCGGTGTTCCCATAGCTTCTAGTGTCGCTTCTAGCGCTTCTACTTGAGAAAGCATAGGAGGCTTCAATCCTTTATTTTCTGACACTTGCTTGCAGGCTATAACAGGGAAGGTCAGGAGTGCATTAATGTAGGATGCCTTATCGGCAGGGTTTCCTATTGCTTGGATGCCGTACTGTATCAGACATAAATCGCGTAACGCTCTCAAGCTTTTAACTTCTAATTCTGTGCGCGTAAACATAAAATAGAGTTACCTCTTGTAAAAGTGGAAATCGGTGGTGAACTAGTTTGCAAGACACGAACACCACCGAATTAAACTCTATTCCGTTGTTAACATCGACTTCAAGCTATATTTACGTTTCTATATAAATGGCTAAAGCTAAGGGTAAACCTGAAAATTTTGGAAACCAACCAAGCAAGGAATTAACAGAACAATTGAATTTTCGTGTCACCAAGGAAATGAAGCAAGAAGTCAAAGCTAAAGACGATCCTCCTGAATTTTGCCGTCAAGCTATCCAAGAGAAGCTAGATAGAGAGAAGTAACAAAAAGTTGTTAGAGTAATAGTCCAAGAACTTTAGGAATATAAATTAAATATAGATAGCTAGTTACCTTCCCCTGCTCCCCCTGCCCCCTTCCCCTTATCATGTAATGCCCCTTGCCTATCCACGCCGTCAACGGCAACTTGAAAGTTTAGTCCAAAAATTTGGTTTATCGCTAGAAGCACCTATAAAGTGGGAACTGCTGGATTTAGCGCTAACTCATCCCACTGTCTCTGATTCGGCAAATTATGAACAGCTAGAGTTTGTTGGCGATGCAGTGGTGCGGCTGGTGTCGGCTGTTGTGTTATGGGAAAATTATCCTGATTGTCCAGTAGGGGATTTTGCAGCAATTCGTTCGGTATTGGTAAGCGATCGCATTCTCGCCCAATTGGCCAGAGTTTATGGTTTGGAGTTATACTTACTAGTCGCTGGCAGTGCTACCGCCGATAAAGTTGGTCTAGAGTCACGACTGGCAGATGCTTTTGAAGCAGTTTTGGGTGCGCTTTACTTAAGTACTCAAAATCTAGAATTGATTCGCTCTTGGCTAGATCCCCACTTTCACCAACTAGCAACAGAGATTCGCCTCGATCCTGCCAGACTTAATTACAAAGCTGCTCTCCAAGAATGGACTCAGGCGCAATTTAAAGTTTTACCAGAGTATCGGGTTGTGGAAATCACTCAACCGCATCGCAATCAAGAACGTTTCCTGGCTGAAGTGTGGCTGCACGGAAAGATGCTTGGACAAGGTAAAGGACGCTCAATTAAAACCGCAGAACAAGCCGCAGCTAAAGTAGCTTTTTTAGCAATTTCTAACCCGCAAATACCCTGAGCTTAAAAGAAGGGCGATTAGTCGATAATCAGTTGATTGTCAGTGGTCATTTGTCCCTCGTCCTTTGTATACAAATGACAAATGACAAATGATAAATGACAAATGACAAATGACAAATGACAAATAAAATTAATATTGCTGTCATCGGAGTTGGGCGTTGGGGAGTGCATCTGCTGCGGAATTTTTTAGCGCATCCTCAAGTAAATGTAGTTGCTGTAGTAGATCCCCATCCAGAACGATTAGCGGCGGTCAAGCAGCAGTTTAACTTAGACGAAAATGTACTCTTAACAACCCAATGGCAGGATTTAAAGACAGTGCCAGGGTTGACTGGAGTGGCGATCGCTACTCCTGCTACCACCCACTATGCTTTAATTAAAGACGCTCTCCAACAGGGATACCATGTTTTGGCAGAAAAACCCCTAACTCTCAACCCAGCAGAATGCCGGGAACTTTGCCATTTAGCAGAACAGCATCATTTAATACTAACGGTTGACCACACTTATTTATTTCACCCAGCAGTTGAGCAAGGAAAAACTGTAGTACAAGCGGGTAAATTAGGTGATTTACGCTATGGTTACGCAACGCGCACCCATTTGGGGCCTGTCCGCCAAGATGTTGATGCGCTCTGGGACTTAGCTATTCACGATATTGCTATCTTTAACGCTTGGCTAGGTCAGACCCCTGTAAAAGTACAAGCAACGGGTACAGTATGGCTACAGGGAGCAGGGGAGCAGGGGAGCAGGGAAGCAGAGGTGGGTTCATATACAGATTCTGTACCTCAAGGTTTGGCAGATTTAGTCTGGCTGACACTGACATATCCAGATGGCTTTCAAGCTTATATTCACCTGTGCTGGCTCAATTCTGATAAACAGAGACGGCTGGGGATTGTGGGTAGTCTTGGCAGCTTGATTTTTGATGAAATGTCAATATCATCACCCCTAACCCTGCTACATGGTGAGTTTGAACAGCAGGGGAATCAATTTATTCCTGTGAATCAAAAGCAGGTAGTGCTGGAATTAGAGCCAGGAGAACCATTGGGGCGGGTTTGCTCCTCCTTTGTTGTCTCAATTCTTAACAATACTCCCTCAGAGATTTCGTCTGGGTGGGTAGGCACTGAGTTAGTAGAAATTCTTGCTGCTCTAACATTATCTCTTAATCAAGGCGGTAAACCTGTTTTTTTGAGCGATCGCATCGTCAAGGAGCAAAAGTCTCAGGAGTAGTGATGAATATGGACTTTTGACTAAATTACGTCTTGAAAGTCCCATTTGCACAAACTCCTCCTTTTGGAAGACTTACCAAGATAGTTTGTAAGGGCGAAAGACGAATCTCGCAAGTCTCATTTCCAAATAGCAACTGAGACTTTGGAAGCTTTTCTTTGTCTAGCTCTACTTTTACAGATTTGTCGATCCCCAAAGAGGAACTTCCCCCAGACTCCTGTAGGCTGGGATAGCGGCTTGCCTTTACTGGCTCATTTCCAGAGGAGAATCCAAGATCCCCGACATTTGCTTCTTTATTTGGAATAGCTAACAGCGAGATATCAATCAAAGGTAAGGTAATTTTCAGTGTCGTACCTTGATGAAGTCCCGCACTCTCAAGAGTAATGCTACCTCCCATGAGTTCGATTAAGTTTCGTGAAATCGCTAGTCCCAGTCCAGTACCTTCAAACTGGCGTGTTGTAGTGCCATTCACCATTACAAAGGGGCGAAATAATTTGTGCTGTTGAGTCGGATCGATACCTATACCTGTATCTTTCACAGCTACTACCACCTGAGATTTACCATTAGTAGATTGGATTTCTGTTGCAATGGTGATGCTGCCGGTGTCGGTGAACTTGGTGGCGTTGCCGATAACATTAATCAGCACTTGCTTCAGTTTTCCCGCGTCTGCCTTAATTGGGATCGCTTTGGAAGTTAACTCACATTTCAATTGCAAGCCCTTTTGCTGGACATTAACTGATTGTAAATTAATTACCTCTAACAATAGTTGTCGGAGGTCAATTGGTGTGGAAACAACTGAAAGCTTACCTGCTTCAATTTTAGAAATGTCGAGTAAATCATTAATAATACCTAACAAGTGAATCGTTGTTTCATCGGCACGTTTGAGAAACTCCATTTCTTCTTCCCGGTCATCACATAAACCTTCTTCAACCAGACGAATACAGTTAATAATAATATTTAATGGGTTTCTCAATTCATGGGAAGTCGTAGCCAAAAACTGGCTTTTAATTTGGTTAGCGCTTTTTGCTTCTTTCCAAGCTATTTCTAATTCTTCCGAGCCCGCTTTCAGCCGTTCTACCATTTGGTCTAATGCTTGAGCCAGTTGATTGAATTCCCGAATTTGAAAATTGTGCGGAACTGGTTGTGCGGCATGGTGAGAGTGAATATTGAGAGCATAGTCTCGCAATTCTTCTACAGGACGGGCCAAGTAAGGAGCTAAATATAAGGATGCTAACAAACTTGCGCCAATCAAACCAACTGTCAAAACGATCAGAATTAATTTGATTTCCTCTAAACCAAAAAGCGCATTATCGACGCTAGTAACAGCTAAAACTATCCATTTTTGCTGCTGCTGTTGGGTGAGTGGATTTGGAATTGCTGTATAACCAGCGACTAATTCTTTTCCTTCGGTAAAAGATAAATTTATCGAATCGTTTTGTCCCGTAATTGCATTTTTAATTATGCTTTTGATTTGGGAAGCATGAGGGTGCTGATTGATGTTAGTTCCCACCCAATCTGTCAATGGGTGTGCCAAAATTGTGCCATCTTCAGCAATTACTACCATAGCGCCTGTGAGCGATCCCGGCGGATTTTTGGTTTGTTGGGATAATGCAGATTGAATACTTAAGCTGTAAACTGAATTTTTTCGGCTATCAAAGACTGGTGCAGATAAAACTAGTTGCAACTGCTGATTTTGTGTGTTTCTTTTTCCAGTCATTCCTGCTTTTGGCGGTAAGATTGCTTTGACATCAATTCCCTCACTAGGGAAAGGTAATCTCAATTCGCCAATTTCTCGATCCCCACAGCTACTGGCAATTATTTTGTGGCTTTGGAGATTTGTTAATTGGATGCACTCAATACTAGCTGGAAGTTGTTGCCTTAACTGTGTGAGAATTTCTTGCTCTTGTATAGGCGAATCCGATGGAATCACCGTTGTTTTGCTTACACTCTGCAAATTAGCTTTTAAGATTGCGATCGCATCACCAATTCTCTCCCCTTTACTGATGGCGCTTTCTGTTAAGTTTTGCCGTGCAGTTCTCAATATACTAGTACGTGCCTTATTCAAGGCAACAAGTTCCCCTACAAGTAAAACTGGAACAAACAGCAGCAAAATTCTCGTTACTAAAATTCGACGGAAGGAAGATTGGCGGGAATTAGTCATCAAGTGTCTCACTTTGCACCTGCAATCTACAACACCAAAGATATGCAATTAAACTAGCTAGATGAGACATTTTATTAAATTATCAGAATTTTATTTTCAATGTTTAAAAATAACAAATTGCTATAATTCAAAAAGAAACGTGGTATACCAAAACTCGTATATGCTAGATGTAGAAGCGATTTGTGTTGCATATCAATACAGTGGTGAAATATCAAACAGTAGCTTGCAGGTATGGTTTTTTGAAAATCTACATACGACTAAAGTAAATATTAAAACTATCAAATCAATTTAATGTTGCAACATCGTCCTCATACTACAGTTGTTTTAGCAATGAGTGCAGATGGCAAGATAGCAGATTTTAAGCGATCGCCTGCTCGGTTTGGCTCAAGGGTTGATAAAGCGCACTTAGAAAAACAAATTGCTGCCTCTGATGCCGTTTTGTTCGGTGCTAGGACTCTGGAAGCTTATGGAACAACACTTACTGTAACCGATCCAACTCTAGTGCAACTCCGGGCGCAAGGAGGGAAGCCTCAGCAACCAGTTCATATAGTGATTACAAACTCTGCAAAGCTTAATCCGGAAATTCACTTTTTTAAGCAACCAGTTAGACGCTGGCTACTCACCACAACAGCAGGGGAATTTTCGTGGAAAGAACGCTTACAGACGCTTCACTCAACTCTGGGAATCAAAGTACAGGAGTACCCTCCAGAATTTGAGAAAATTCTGGTTTTTGAAACACCAACGCGAGAAATTGACATTATCGCAGCTTTGAAGTATCTAGCCACTCTACATATAACACGCTTGGCGATCTTGGGTGGAGGTGAATTAGTCGCTTCTTTGGTGGAATTAGACTTAATTGATGAATTATGGCTAACTGTCTGTCCGCTGATTTTAGGTGGTAATACTGCACCCACACCCGTTGAAGGGAAAGGATTTTTACCTGATTTGGCTCCTAAGTTACAACTCATAGAAGTTCATACAGTTGAGCAAGATGTGTTTTTGCACTATCGCCTGCAACGACCAGCAGATTAGATTACGCTAAGTTAAGTTATTTATTGGGCATTGGGCAATTCAATTTTGGATTTTGGATTTTAGATTTTGGATTAAATTTCAATCTAAAATCCAAAATCTAAAATCTAAAATTCTTACTCCCCCGCTCCTTACTCCCTACTCCCTACTCCTCTAAGATGGTGGAACAACTTAAGCCTCGCTATTCTGTCGTTTGGACGAACAAAATCGCTGAAGTACCCCAAAATGCCTGGAATGCTTTGGCAATGCCACTCAAAACGCCATTTTTAGAATGGGAGTGGCTGAACAATCTCGAAACCTCCCAAAGTGTTACGGCTAAAACTGGTTGGTTGCCAAATCACCTGACACTGTGGCGAGATAGAACACTGATTGCTGCTGCGCCACTTTATCTTAAAGGACATAGCTCTGGTGAATTTATTTTCGATCACCAATGGGCAGAGTTAGCCGATCGCATCGGAGTCCAATATTACCCAAAATTGCTGGGAATGACACCATTTACCCCAGCAGAAGGTTATCGCTTCTTAATCGCCCCAGGAGAAGACGAGGATGAAATCACAGCGCTGATAGTGCATGAAATTGACACTTTTTGCTCCAAAAATCGGATTTCTGGGTGTCATTTTCTCTACGTCGATCCCCAATGGCGTCCGATGTTAGAACGGCATGGCTTTACAACTTGGCTGCACCACAGCTATATCTGGGAAAATGCTGATTTTAAAACTTTTGATGATTACTTGAAGGTGTTTAATGCCAATCAACGGCGTAATATCAAGCGGGAACGCAAAGCTGTGGAGAAAGCAGGTTTACGATTGCAACCACTAAGTGGGGATCGAATTCCTCAGTCTTTGTTTCCCTTGATGCACCAATTCTATGCTGATACCTGTGATAAGTTTGGCTGGTGGGGTAGCAAGTATCTCACGCAAAGATTTTTTGAGCAGCTACACACCGATTATCGCCATCGAGTCTTGTTTGTTGCCGCATATAGCGAGGAAGATAATTCTCATCCTTTAGGAATGTCTTTTTGTTTATTTAAAGATGACAAACTCTATGGACGCTATTGGGGAAGTTTTCAAGAAATAGATTGCTTACATTTTGATGCTTGCTATTATGCGCCGATTGAGTGGGCGATCGCTAACAATATCCAAATTTTTGACCCTGGCGCGGGTGGGCGACACAAAAAACGGCGCGGTTTCCCCGCTATGCCCAATCACAGTCTGCATCGCTTTTACAATAATCGTTTAGGAAAAATTTTACTTCCCTATATTAAGGAAGTGAATCAACTCGAACAGCAGCAGATTGAGGCAATTAATGCAGAGTTGCCATTTAGTAACCGAGATTCTTAAAAGTTTGCCAAGGCAGAGGGTGAACGACGAATTACACTTGATATAGAGTGTAAAAACCCTGAAAAAAGAAAATTTCTTTTTCTAATGCTTATGGATTTAATAGTTGAAGATTTAACCGCAATTGATGATAAACTTTCCCAGCGTCATATTGACCTCGATCCTGGTGGATATTTCATTATTTACTTAGATCGAGACGCAGGGTTAATTTATGCCAAGCATTTTACAAATGTGATTGACGATCGCGGTTTAGCTGTCGATCCCGAAACGGGAAAGGTAATTCCGGCGCGAGAAAAGGTAGAACGAACTCATACAACAGTTTTTAGCGCCAGAACGGCGAAAGAACTTTGCGTGAAAATTTTTGAAGAAACTCAGCCCCCTCCTGTAACTCAATTAGATCATGCAGCTTATCTGGGTCGAGAATTTGTCCGGGCTGAGGTAGCTTTAGTTACAGGGCAAGAGTATGTTCAAGATTAAAGTTAGGAGTGAGGAGTTAAAAGTTAAGAGTTAGAAACTCCTAACTCCTAACTTCTAACTCCTAACTCCCCACTCTACAATTACCCATTAGAAGAGGGCTGATTTATCTGATAGATATAGTAAGTTGCCATTGGGATAACGGTGGCAGCAATTAACAATCCTACTACCCAAGCAGTAGCGTTACCTTGATTGGTTTCTTCTGCTTTCTTGTAAGTGCCTTCAACCTGTACATTGTCAGTTATTTGGGGTGGGCCTGGATCGGTTTTACCAGAGAGAACGGCGACAAGGCGATCGCTGGCATCGAGAAATGCCTGGTTGTATTTGTCACCATTGCGTAACGGCACACTTACTGTTTCAGTAGCTACACTCTCGGCAATAGAGTCAGTAAGCAAAGGCTTGACTTGATCCCCAGTAATGATAGCAGTACCATTGGTAACTGTATCAATAACCAATAAAGTTTGATTGGCTTGGGCTGCTTTTGTTGGAAACCATTTTTCAAACAGTTCTTTAGTAAAGCTTTCTGGTGTTTCGCCATAGTCGAGTCGGCGAACAGTAACAATTCTGACTTCCTTATCTGTTTGCTTTGCCAAATCTTTAAAAGCGCTGCTAATCTTGCCTTCATTCAGACGGCTGATGACTTCACCTTGATCCAAAACCCAAGTGTCATTCCCTGCTGTCAGGCTGGGTATTTGATACACACCTGTGGCTAAAGCAGGTGTGGTAAACAGCGAGGCTGCGAAAATAACCGTCACCAAAGGTAGAATTAGCCGGATGAGGTGTTTTTGACTGCTAAAAACTTGTTTGAGGAGCTGTTTCATCGTGTGATCCCTAAGACAGACTTGCACCAAAAATACTACAGAACCACTGCAAAAATCACCTCGTTCCCGATTTTCTTCAGTGTAAAATTTCTGATATTCTCAGCAAATATGTATATTGTACGGGATTTTTGATTACACAAACTTCTGAGGGCGGTTGCAAGCATTCACCTGACGCTAAACCTCTTACTAGTCACAAGAAATACCGCCCATTTTGGGAATTAACCCAAATACTGAGGGCGGAATTTGCAAACCATCTAGAAATCATATCGCATGATTTATATTTTGGTTCAGCAACGCCATATTTTTTCATATCTGCGAGTAGCTTTAGATATCTGAGTGAAAAAGAATGTCAACACGTTATCCTGCTAGCTCTCTACAAGAGTTGTAGACAATGCATATTTAGTTTCTAGAGATGTCTATGTGATGGTTTATATCTGCATTTTTCTGATATTTTAGCTAAATCAATATCATATATACATGACTATACTTTTAACTAACGACGATGGCATTGATGCCCCTGGTATCCAAGCGCTGCTCAAAGCTGTAAACGGCAAAAATTCTATTATCGCTGCTCCTGCCGATCATCAGTCTGGCTGTGGACATCAAGTTACTACTACTCGTGCTATCAACCTCCAGCGACGTTCTGAAACTGAGTATGCGATCGCAGGGACTCCCGCTGATTGTGTGAGAATTGCATTAACACAAATTAACGCAGAAGTCAACTTTGTACTTTCAGGTATCAACGCTGGGGGAAACTTGGGAGTCGATGCCTATATTTCTGGCACAGTTGCCGCCGTGCGAGAAGCCGCGATGCACGGTATTCCCGGAGTTGCCATTTCCCACTATCGCAAAGCCAAGCAGAATTTTGATTGGGATTTAGCTGCCAAATTCACAGCTGAAGTTTTAGCGGATTTACTCAAGCGTCCCCTAGAACCAGGAAGCTTCTGGAATGTGAATCTGCCGCATCTGCAACCAGGAGAACCACATCCTGAGATGGTATTTTGCCAAGCCTGTACCAAACCTTTGCCCGTGAACTATCGAATTGAAGGCGATAATTTTTATTATGTAGGGGAATATGGCAAACGCGATCGCACTCCTGGCAGCGATGTAGATGTATGTTTTTCTGGTAATATCGCCGTCACCCAGTTAAGAGTTTAATATCAGCCATCAGTTAATAGTTAACTATTACCAACTTTTAGTGGGTATTGAGGAGAGCTTGTATAGGGCTATTAATTAATCTTATGGGTATGTGGTGCGATCGCGATCAAAATTTTCAAGGATTTGAAATCTGGTAAAGTTTCAGTGGTACTAAACACTAATTTCAAAAAAAGGAGAAATGTATGCTGTTTCTCAAACTTGTTCTTGTCGCTCTCGTATTGATGGTGAATCTGTTAATTGCTCAACCCTCTTGGGCAGGTAAGGATTTCACTAAGGGGGCTGACTATGCTGAGGTAACTCAGGCACTCAATCAACTTCTAACTGTCAAGAATACACCTGAGCAAGCTGGCTATACACCTGAGCAATTCCAGCAGCGACTAGCACAATTGCAATCTCAGAAAAATGTCATAGAAACAGCTAGAAAGCGGGCGCAGTGCCGCAATGAAACTGGAAAGACTTTGGCTGTCTATGCCAATAAACCAAAAAAAATTCCAACCCAACTCTACTTTCTGGGCGCAGGAACAATCACCGATGATGATTGGGATTGCGATGGTATGTACTTACCCGCAGGTTCTCAAGTGGTTTTAGGGCCAAACGCTCAACCACAACAACTGACCCAACCTATCGCCGTTAAGTTTGTCGATGGCACACAGTCTCTTGCTAGAACCAATCCAGCTACTGGTGCAATTGAATTGAATGTTGAACCTGCCAAAGTATTCAAGGCGGGTGAGAGTAGCTGGTTGCTCCCTACTTTTTCCCAAGCGGATATTGATACGCAAATTCCCACCCCACAACTCATTGACTAATCTCATCTAGATAATTCAACTTTTATGCGGTAAGGAATGAGGATTAAATAAGGGATTTCCAAGAAATAAATTATCCAAATAAACGAACCACAAAGACAAGGCAGTGCGCCCTTGCGGTTAAGAAACTTGTTCGCGCAGCGTCTCTCCTTGGGAGAAGCAACTGCCGCGCAGTGTTATGCAGAGAGCGATAAACTACGCTCTTGAGTTTTCCGATCTTCGAGACGCTACTCACGTTTGCTTAAAAGCTGCTGTCAGTGCGATCGCTTGTCTTTAAAAACTAAGGGCGATCGCATTTCAGATATACTCTCCAATTTTTCCCTGATTACTTCCGAGGGTGAATACAAAGTATCCTTCAGCGCAGAAAACTTTCTTTGACGAAATTTCCCACCCCTACCATCTTCGATGGTGCCCCCATCCGTGGAACCCTCCGCCAAATCCGAAGTGGAACCCTCTTCCAAATCCGAAGTTGATGCCATAAGTAGGATAGGGCGACACATAGATGGGATAAGGGTTGTAGATGTAAACAGGAGAAGGCGCTACGGTGTAATCATCATCACAAATCTGAGTAGTATGTTGCACAATTGTTCTAGGTACAACATTCTCTTGCCCAGCATAAGGTAGATTCAAATAACCATCCTGAAAACCACGAGCGAATTCGCCTCCCGCAGTCCGAGGTTTATAAGTTTCTCTATTCCGAGCGCTTTGTTGTCCTTCTCGAAAACCATTTGTATAAGCATTGGGATGGTTAGCCGACGAGTTGAGTACCCTATTATCAATAACAGGACGACAGTAAACAACCCTATCAGCTTTAGCGGCTTGGGGAAAAAGTAAAGACGTTGAGCCAGCGATTAAGCTAAATATTGCAGCAACAACTATTTTCTTCACAGCTTTTAACCTCATTTATGCTTAATACTCTAAGCCCTTTAACTTTAATTATAAAACCTGAATTATCAGGTGAGATCAGCCAAAAATCATAAATCCTTTGTCAACACCCTTGCCTTTAGATTAGGGGATTCTAGTCTAAAGTTTTAGGAATACCACGGCGCAATAGTTTATTTATTCTCCCGTGAGTTCCTGCACAATGACCACACCCCAATCGCAATAATATTTTCTGTCATTGTCGTGCTTGCGGTTATGAGTGGATGAATTCAGCATTTGATGTTACTTGTATTCAATGCAGTTGCAAAGATGTAGAGAGTATTTCATCTTGGTAGTTTCCCGATGACTAAATCGAAATGCTGATTGAATAGTGCGATGGTGAGGCGAGTAGAGCTTGGATGTTGTTTTAGAAATATAAGCGATCGCCTGACTGCATATCTCCTTTAACAGCAGATTAGGTAGTTGATTATTGATATTAAAAATTCTTATTCTGGTTTACCGAACTAATAAATTAGAGTAAACCGTAATCTTTTTTTAGGTCTAATTAAGTGCGGTAATCATCATTTAATTAGGTGATGATTACCGAATTTACAGGAGTTGGAACCATACTTATTATGAATACATAAGCACAAAACCAAGTGCAAAAACGATTAAACAATAGCTGAATTTTTCCGAGAAAGAGTTATGGTACTAGTTCGTTACAACCCCTGGCAAGAATTGAACGCTTTAGAACGTCACATCAACGGCTTATTAGGAGATACCAGAGTCCCATCTGCACGGCTTGAAAAAGGCTTTGTCAGAGTTCCGGCTGCTGAGTTGCACGAAACTGATGATGCGATTCATCTCAAGCTAGAACTGCCAGGACTGGAAGCTAAAGATTTAGATATTCAAGTCACCCAAGACGCTGTTCACATTAGCGGTGAGCGCAAATCTGAAACTAAAACCCAAGACAAGGGTATTACCAAGAGTGAATTTTATTACGGCAAGTTCCAGCGTGTAATTCCTTTATCTGCTAGGGTTCAAAATACCAATGTCACCGCAGATTATAAAGACGGTATCTTGAATTTGACACTGCCTAAAACCGAGCAAGAAAAGAACAAAGTTGTCAAGGTTAATCTAGAACAACCTGCTGCATAGTGCGAAACTACTCACTTTCAATAATTGATTGAGATAGCTAAAAGCCCAGTTAGAAATGACTGGGCTTTTTTGTATGCGATCTCCACTTTAAGGTACTGCTCAGTGTCGCTCTCTTTTGTTCTAAAAATTGGCGCAGTCGCTGTACTGGTACTGAATTTACATTCATCCAATTTCTATTCTTTGCTTGAAATTCCCTGTGATTTTGCGACCAGTTTTATATATCTGAGTCAATTTTATTATCAAAATTCCAAGTGGAAAAATAGTTAGAAATAAACAGAATAGATATTACTATAGTTTTCATAATATTTGCAATCTTCTCCTGCATTGAGAGTTTCATCAAGACGAGCCTTGATTTTTGATTTGTTTAGATGTAGCTTCCATAAAATCGATAAAAACTTTTATAAGCTTATGAATTCCCTCACTACCTCCGGCAATTAAACCTCCTGTCAGCAATGCATCTAAACAACGGAAAATAATTACTTGTATGGGATTATCTAAATCAATAACTACAAGTGGTTCGATTGAGCGAATACCTATTGCGCTCATTAAAAGACCGAATAAAAGAGATGTCCATAGAGCAATTGTTCGTGTATCAGATTTATAGGCTGTTTTTTGGCGCTCTTTTTCATTGATATCATCCATTTGTGGCTGGAAAATTTTTAATGGTTCTTGTTGGTTCTGTGTAAAATTTTGGATGATTTGCTGTTCTAAACTCATTCCTTCTGGCGGGAGTCCGCTGATTTGATTAGATTCTAATAATTGCTTCTGTTGAACTTCCATAAGTCTTATCTTTTCAGACAGTAGAGCCTTTTTTTGCTCAATATTAATATCTAATTGTTCGACAAATGGGCCACGCCAAGTAGTTATAAAAACTTCTAAAGAACGCTCTAATAACAAAGAAATAAATAATTGTAATGTGAGTAACTGGACAATATCATTAACTCCAAATGGTTTTAAAATGAATGGTTTGGATGATAACCAAGTTGACAAAGTTACTACTAGAAAACTAATAATGATTAATACAATAAATAGAGGAGATTCGGGAGAAAGCTTTAGCAACGTATCTATACTCCTGTTTCGCGTCACAATATCTAACACAGCCTGGAGGTGAAAACTACACCTGCTGAGTAACT
The DNA here is from genome assembly GCF_034530895.1 of Nostoc sp. DedQUE08. NCBI lineage: Bacteria > Bacillati > Cyanobacteriota > Cyanophyceae > Nostocales > Nostocaceae > Nostoc > Nostoc sp. DedQUE08. The sequence continues at coordinate 84,467 of NZ_JAVRCD010000022.1, read as the reverse complement.
TAACAACGTTAATTTGATAGAACAGTAAATAATTTATGACCCGTCCCTTTTTTCTAAAAGTGTGATGAGTCACGCCGTTGTAGGGGCATAAAGCATTCTAGTGCTACTGTGCATGAGACGATGCTGGAGCAAGTAGCAACCGTAGTACCAACTAAAAACCCTCCAAGGTGTTGGAGGGGTCAAAGTAATTTTTGCAAATGAGATGGTGATTAGGGGGAGACAGCAGCTTTTCCTGCTCGGTTAGGCATTTTCTTGTCAAAACAACCAAATGATAGTACAGCATTTTATAAATCCATTACGAACCTCTGTAAGTCTGTACTTAGTAAGATAAATCATTAGTGCTGTTGTCTGATGTCAACTGCAACTTGACAGCGTTTAGATAACCTTTATCATTCAAAGCTTGTGCTGGTAACTTTTTAGGGTTAACAGCAGTCTTAACCACATTTAATCCAGTCAGGTTTCCTGTTTGGTATTGAGATACCAAAGCGCTACTGCTAAGACTACTCTGTGCAGCATCAAAAGGTTTGAGGTAGCTGACGTTAGATGAATTGTTAGAATTGATAGCTATAGGTTCGCCACTATTGTTAGTAGCTATTTGAGTACCACCGATTCTAGGCAATAAAGCAATAGAAGTAACAATGAGTACAGAATCAATCAAGATAGAGAGTTTCATAGGATTATCCTTATTTATAGTAAAGTGCAATTAGTGTTCTTGAGTAATAGAGTCTTATTTTTTATCTGTCTTAACTTCCTGCACCCAGTTCACCTGAACGGTTGATTTGTTCCTCACCCATTCGGGTGATTGCATCCTACGGTTCATTCAAAGTTGCTAAGACCCATCATCTGATAAGCAAGAACAGCACTATCAAAGGTTTTGAGGCAATTGATATCTGTGGAATCGTTGCGTAAAGTATTAGATTTGATAGCTGTGTCGATTAATGTGCCACTCTTGCCATGAGTAGCTATTTGAGTCCTAGCGATTCTAGGTAGGACACTAGAATCAACAATGTGTGCAAAATTAAGCCAAGGAAAGAGTTTCATCATTGATGTTGTGTTGGTTAATAAATCGAGAGCTAAGTTCAGGACAAACTTGAACAGATATATATTTAACTGAGGTTATCTAAAAATTTATGCAACGCTGTTACTCAGTTGTAGACATAGCCCAACTGAGGCATCGTATTTCTAGGTTATCCCTTCAACAGCAGATTTATTGATTTAGTATGATTGAATCTAATTTGTCTATTCGGGTTTACCGAACAGACAAATTAGAGTAACCCGTAAAAATTTTTCTATCTAATTTGGTGCGGCAATCATCAATTAGTTGGTGTCAAAAACCGAATTTACAGCAGCTTTAACTCTACATAATATGAATATGTAAGCACAAGGTGAAGTGCAAAATTTATTAAACAATCCTAACTAAGACGAGGAAAAGTTATGACACTAGTTCGTTGGAATCCTTGGAGAGAAATTGACACTCTACAACACCAAATAAATAGTTTATTTGAAGATACCAGACTACCATCTGCATTGTTTGACAAAAGCTTAAGTAAAGTTCCTGCTGCTGAAATTCAAGAAACTGAAGATGCGATTCATCTGAAGATAGAACTGCTAGGAATAGAAGCTAAAGACCTGGATGTGCAAGTCACAGAAAATGCTGTTTACGTTAGCGGTGAGCGGAAATCCGAAACGAAAACAGAGGAAAAAGGTGTTACCAGAAGTGAGTTTCATTACGGTAAATTTCAACGCGTAATTCCTCTATCGGCTCGGATTAAAAATACTGACGTTACGGCAGATTATAAAGATGGCATCTTGAATCTGATACTGCCTAAAACTGAGCAAGAAAAGAACAAAGTCGTCAAGGTTAATTTGGAACAATCTGCTAACTAATGGTTTGCTTGCGATGTTTACGACGGGCTACGCCTACGCACTACTTTACCTGCAATGATTGATTGAAATAGTTAAGAGCTTGGTCATGCGAGTGACCGAGCTTTTTTCTAAGCAATTTAGCGTTGATAAAAAAGTACTAAAGACTTTCAATATTTTTAAGTACCTCTGCGGCTGACTGATATCGTTGAGTGAAATCGAAATGTACCATTTTATTTAAAATCATCACTAACTCGTCTGTAGCGTCAGTTAATTCGCGCCAATGTTGCCAAATCTGTTGATTAGCATCAGCTTGGCTTTGGATAATTATTTCACCAGTATTTGTATCTCTACGAAACTCTCTAGGTTCTACCCCAGTTAAGCCTTGTATTCCCATAATTCCCAAGGCATAAATATCGCTGTTGAGTTTTGGCAACCCGCTCATTTGTTCAGAAGGTGCATAATTAGGAGTGCCAATTGAAATTGTCTGAGCTTCTTGCTGCTGGGGTTGAATCTGCTTAACAGCGCCAAAGTCAATTAAAACAATGTGCCGGTCTGATTCTCGCCTAATTAAGTTACTAGGTTTGATATCTCGATGGATTACACCATAGCTATGAACAAAAACCAGCACGTTTAAAACTTCTTTGAGTATCTCCACAACCTCAGCTTGTTTTAGTCGCTTTCCAGTAGCTAACTCTTTATCCATAGCGTGACCTCGAACAAATTCTTGCACTAAAGAAAATTGCCGATTTTCTTCAAAAAAAGCTAGCAGTTGAGGAATTTGTGGGTGCTTACCCAAAGTTTCTAAAATTTCTGCTTCAGCGTCGAATAGTCGTCTGACAACATTTAAATATTCTGCATCTTGGCGAGGAGGTCGCAACTGTTTAACCACACACTGTGGATTACCAGGACGCTGGATATCATCAGCTAAATAAGTATTGCTAAATCCTCCAGAACCCAAGGGTTGAGTAATTTTGTAGCGGTTATTTAGTACCGTGCCTATTGCAATTTCTTGTCCGATGGAATCAACAATTACGGTTGGCGCTTCATTTGAGGCGTTGCCGCGCTGCCGTAAAAGACCTTGCAATTCTAGAATTAATTGTTGGTGTTCTTGAACCCTTTGGGTAATTTCTTTTTGCTCTTGCTTGGTTTGATAAGCACTATAGGCAAGAACACTCCCGGCAGTAAATACTAACCCCAACGCCGGAGGTATGACTGGAAACCATCCAGCTTGGTTAAAAATGACAAAATTGGCTCCAAATAATACTGCCAGAGCTGTTACTGCTGCCAATCCTAAGCCTAGCGGATGTTGAATCCGCCATACCAGCAACCCACCAACTACAGTCCATCCCCATATCCAAAGGACTTTACTCCACTCAGGCAAAAACCAAAATAGAGGTTGTTTGTTCAGAACAGCACTGAGAATTTGACTAACGCTGTGGGCATGAATTTCAATTCCAGCCATTTTGCCAGAATTATCTGACTTACCGCTAGCAAAGGGCGTATTAAAAATATCATTTAAACTATTGGCTGTTGAACCAATCAAAACGATGCGGTCTTTAACTAAATCTGGTTTAACTTGATTTGCAAGTACTTCTGTAATAGTTATCTGCTGGGCAACCTGATGACCAGAACGGTAATTAAGCAGGATTTGGTAGCCATTGGTATCTGCTTTTTCATAGCCGCCAGCGTTACTTTGCAGGGGTTTAAATACAGTATTACGTAGTTGTAGTTCCTTTTTGGGGGTAAATTCTAGTTGGATGCCTCCAACTTCTAAATATTTGAGCGCTAGTTGTAAGCTAAAAGAATAGGTACTTTGACAAGAATCGGACTCCTCTGCACTTACCAATAAGAGGTTGCGGCGAATTGTGGCATCAGTATCTTCTACGACATCATTAAATCCTACTCGCTCTGCTTCAACGCCTTTTGGGGGCGCTATTCCCGGATTGTTAGAACCAGAATGTTTGCAAATGGGAATGATGATATCGCTCTGTTGGAGGCGTTGCAGTAGCTTGTCATGACCAGGCGGTACTGGTAAGTCACGAAAAATATCTAAACCAATGACTCGCGGTTGATATTCTTCAAGTTTGCCTAATAGTCGGTCTAGAAGTTCGCTAGACAAGGGCCAATTCCATTTTTGGATATCTTTTTCACTTAAGGCAACAATCAACAGACGAGTGTCTGGGCCTGAGTCGGCACGTAGTTGCATCATTTGGTCGTAGACCTTCATTTCTAGAGGCTCGAAAACCCCCAGTTTTTGAATGCCTACTAACAGAAGTGTTGCGATCGCACTTGAAACAATAACTGGCTGTCTAAATAAACTTTTAAAACTTACAACCATTTTTGCAATCGATTTTACTTTAAAATATACGTATATTTTGAGATTATTTTTTAATATCGAAATTATTCTACGCAATTTGCAACTTTTCAAAAAATATAGTCATCATATTTTACTTGTAAACCTCAACAGACTCAAATCCCCGACAACTTTTACGAAGTCGGGGATATTTTTGTTCATAACTCATTTATAATTGTTATATGTGTTTCAGATAATGCACAATCGCCTCTGCCGTTGCCAAATTAGTAGCCAATAAAACTTGATTAATAGTGCATAATCTTAACAATGCTTCTTCATTTGCTTGACCAGGCTGAGGTTGCAGCAAATCTCGCAGGAAAATAACTGCTACAATTTCTCCGGCTCCAACCAATGAAGCAATTGTTTGATATCCTCCAGAAGTTGGTGCGGGGGTTTGTTGACTAATAGTTATCCCTGCCTGCTGATGTAAAAGTTCACTAACAGATGGCCAGGTAATTGTAAAACTCTGCGAGAAAAATTCCTGATGTTCCAAAACCAACTCAGCAAGTTCTGATTTCTTGCTTTCATGAGCAATCAGTACTATATTTCTTTCAATGATTGCTTGAGGAGGCTCACTAACATTTGTTTCTTCTGGAGTTTCATCAAAACGATCTTCTTTTACTTCAGGAATTGCTTCAATAGTTTGACTGATGCTCTCAGTAGCTCCATTTTCTGTTGTTTCCAAAGACGGAATATCAGTTGAGTCAGAAATGTTACTTATTTGTGCAGCAACACCATCAACATATACACTAACTTCTTCAGCACTTGCATTATTCAAATCAATGTATTGATTGCTTAAAACTTCCGCAACGGCATCATCAGGTGCAGTTGATGCTTCAGAAACTTCGCTTATGGTTTCATCCGCCGCAGAAGTAGGTTCTAATTCGTCAACATCTGCGCTGTCTGCTGCTGTAACTGACCTATCCCAATCTATTGCTTCATCAATGATATCCCGTGTAACTTGGCTCTGTTCCTCTGCTGCTTGTGGCTGAATCTCTTCGTTTTCAACAACTTCACTGGTTTCTTCTACTACTGGCGTCTCCAAATTCACTACTTCATCGTGAGTAGTTTCATCAATGATATCCCGTGTAACTTGGCTCTGCTCCTCTCCTGCTTGTGGCTGAATCTCTTCGTTTTCAACAACTTCACTGGTTTCTTCTACTACTGGCGTATCCAAATTCACTACTTCATCGTGAGTAGTTTCGGGAATGTCGCTTTCCTCCTCAGATACATGGTGGAAAATATCGCGCGGCTGGACGGAGGTAACTTCTGCTGCTAGTGCTGCCTCCAACTCTGCATTTTCATTGTAGGTAGTTTCTGGAGTGGCGCTTTGTACAGGAACTTCGTTGAAAATATCACGTAGCTGTACGAAGGTAACTTCTGCTGCTAGTGCTGCCTCTAACTCTGCATCCTCGTCATAGGTAGTGTCTGGAGTAGCACTTATATCACGCTGTTGTACGAAAGTAGATTCTGTCGCCAGTGCTGCTTCAAAATCTACAGCCTCATCGTGGCTAGCTTCTGGAAGAATACTTTCCTCTTCAGGAGTTTCAATGATGTTTTCAGGTGCAGCTATGGCGTTATCAGGTTCAGTCAAAGAAACTTCTGAGGCTTCGCTGACTTCTGGAACTTCGACTTCCTCACTATCGGCGCTGACTTCTGGTGTAACTAATGTCCGCAAATCAACAATTTCATCACGAACATCGTGTGGAACTTCGCTAACTGCTTCTGGTGTCTCAACAACAGGGATGACATCATCAGGTTGAGTCGAAACAACTTCTGAGATTTCGCTGATTTCTAAGGCGGGGGGTGCTTCTACTCCGGAACTAATTGGCGGTGGAACTTCGCTAACTACCTCTGCGGCTGGATTAACAACATTGGCAGCGCTGACATTTTCAGGCGATCGCGATCGAGAAAACAGTGAAGGATCTATAATCCTAAAGACTGTCTCTGGTTGCTCATAAACGGGAGCAACTGCCTCCAAAATCAAAACATAATCTGCAATCCGAATAATATCTCCATCACTCAAAGAATATGGTCGATCTTTTTCAGCCTGTTTCCCATTAACTATTGAGCCATTTCTACTACCAAGGTCAGAGAAGTAGTAATTTCCACTTTTAACAAAAAACTTAGCATGTACCCGACTGATATCAGGGCTGTCTAGGATTAAATCAGAATCAGGAGAACGGCCTATTATCCATTCTCCTCTCGTTGGAGTTTCTGTGGTAAGGTCTACTTCATTGACTTCACTTAAATTTGGTGAGTAGCTAACTTTTACTTTCATATTAATTTTTGGTTAATTTTATTGATTTCTGCCACCCAGCGCTGACGGGTAGTGTGTTCTAAATTTAAAATATCATCTTGTGACCAGTGGAAATGATAAGCAATAAAAGCTACCTCCTCATATAAAGTATCAGAGGGGTAGCTTACGACTCCCCCGCTAGTTCTAGCTCCACCGAAAATTGAGTATTGCAGTGGGGACATTGTGTCGGAATGTGTACATTGCCTTGTTGATTGATTCGATTGTAAAATTCTCGAAGATAGGCAATGTCATGTAGGAGAAGTCCTTCGAGTAAATCAGGACTAACAGAATTGAAACTGCCCAAGCGAGTAATAACCCGTGCCAGCATTACCAAAACACCGTAAGCCGGATTTTCTTGAACTTTGCGCTCTTGTTGCACCAAAATTTCATCTTTAGCGGTGGCTAAACGCATCACCCCATGACGATGTACTCGTTGTTCGCCATCACTCAATCCTCTAGGAAGAGTGAAAGCAAATTCTGTGCAGAGAGTATCCTTTTTACGGCGCATAGGTTATTGAATTTGGGCATTGGGTATGAGTCTCTGACTGGTTCCTAGCCTGAAGGCTGGGAATCCATTCTGGGAGGCGGAGCCTCCTCTTTGTTGATAAGAGGTAGAACCTCTGGGAATACATTCCCAGCCTGAAGGCTGGGAACGAGGCTAATGAGTCTTTGAACTCCTTTAATGAGCCTTTGATACTCATTAATGAGGCTTTGAACTCCTTTAATGAGCCTTTGATACTCATTAATGAGTCTTTAAACTCCTTTAATGAGCCTTTGAACTCCTTTAATGAGCCTTTGATACTCATTAATGAGTCTTTGAACTCCTTTAATGAGCCTTTGATACTTGCAGACGTAGCTTGGAACTTTTCCCCCTGCCCCCTGCTCCCCACTCCCAATGCCCCATGCCCTATGCCCCATGCTCAATTCAATTATGAAGAAGTGCTTCGGGAGAATTTACTGTATCTTCTGGTATGGAAGTTTCGCCTTCCAAGCCATTGATTCGACGGTAAAAATCTTGGAGGTAATTTAAATCTTGGGAAAAAAAGTTTTCCACGATTGCAGGAGTAACTTCTGATAAAGCACCCAAGTGGGTAATCACTCGTGCCAAGATAATAATTGTGGCATAAACGGGATTAGCTTTAACACGTGGGTCACGCAAAGGTGCAATCTCGTCTATCGCCGTTGATAACCGCATTACACCTTTGCGATGGAGGTTGCCTTCAGAGTCTAGATACCCCTTTGGCAGTGTAAATTCAAACTCTGTGGGAAACATAATTCTCCTAATTATTTCACGCGTTTAAATTCCTCAAAAGCAACCTCCACCTCCTCAATTTCAATGTCATGGCTGCGGGCGTTGACATCGGCAATCTTGTAACTTGCAGGCCAAGCACCGGCTAACTCAAATCTAGCTACTTCTTGATTTGCCTGATTATAAATAGACAAAGCAACAAGTCTACGTTGCTGTGACCAATTACCCTGTTGGACTTTTTCAAACCACTTCCAAAAATCCATAGAGTTGGTGGTACCTCTACGCAGAATGAGATTACCACTCTTGGGATTGCTAGGAAGCTTAGTTCTCACCACCTGACCTTTTGATTGCCCTTTTGTACCCCAGGTTTGAGAAGTGACTTCAGTAATTTCAATAACCTCTTGTGTTCTTTTAAAGCCTTGACACTCCAAAAAGAAACAATTGGCATCGTTTTGACCTTCTAATGTCAGTTCTAAATAGAACCGATGGGCTGTCAAAACTTCTGGAATTCGGCTTGCGGATTGTACCACTGTTAAATAATTCGTAATTCGTAATTCGTAATTCGTAATTCGTAATTACGTTTTGTGACGGAGATTTAGCGCAAAGTGCGGTCTTCTCCCAAGGGGAGACGCTAAAAGCGATGGGGTCTCCCAAGAGGAGCAACTTTGCAAAACAGACTCCGACACAAAGCGTTCTGCCTGTAGAGGCTATGCAACTTAAACTCCCAAACCTTAATTACTGCATAAGCTAATTATTTGATTCGTTTAATTCCTTCGTGAACCAATTCAACAGTCTCATTTGCCATATCACCACCAGAGGCTGTTAAGGTAGGCCCAGTGTATTTACAGGGATAGCAATTGACAATGTTCCACCGTGCTTTTTCTGAGCCTTGTTGGTCATAAGCAACCACCGAACCAGTCTTACGATTCTGTGCCCACTTGCGAGGGTCTCCCATGTCTTCGTTACAGTCTTGATACCATTTATACAGGTCTATATCATCAGTGGCGATGACTTTTACTGTAATGTTGGTAAATTTAACAACAGTTGGTGTAGCTTGACGCATTAGTTTAGCGCCTTTAGATGAACCGTGAACTTCTTGCGCTGGTGTATTTTCAACGCCTAGTCCGCTAATTTCTTTGATAAATTTATCAGTAATTCCGTCAGCCTCGAAGTAAAACTTACAAGAGGTTAAAAATTCGCCTGCCATACTTTTAGACTCCTTTGTGTGTAATTAATTTTGAAATGGGGATTTGGGAGTTAGGAGTTAGGAGTTAGGAGTTAGGAGTTAGGAGTTAGGAGTTAGGAGTTAGAAGTTAGGAGTTATAAGAATTCTTTCCCCAATGCCCAATGCCCAATGCCCAATGCCCAATGCCCAATGCCCAATGCCCAATGCCCCATGCCCAATGCCCAATGCCCTATTCGCTATCTTCAATGCCATTCCATTGGCTGATGCGGAAAACAACAAATTCAGCCGGTCTTACGGGACAAACTCCGACTTCAATATATAAACGTCCTAAAATTCTGGTTTCTGGTGGGTTCAATTCTTCGTCGCACTTGACATAGAATGCTTGGGCTGGAGATGCCCCAAATAATGCACCTTCACGCCAGATACGTTCTAAGAAGTTACTGACAGTACGGGTAACACGCGCCCATAAATCTTGGTCGTTCGGTTCAAAAACTACCCACTGAGTTCCCAATTCTAGGGATTTTTCGATATAACTAATTAATCTACGCACACTGATGTAACGCCACTCTGTTTTATCTGGCTCAACTAAAGTGCGTGCGCCCCAAATGCGGATACCTCGATTGGGGAAGCTGCGAATACAATTTATCCCCAAGGGATTTAATAGTTCTTGTTCGCGGAAGTTTGTGTCATAGCCCAAACCAATTACGCCTCTGGGAACTTCATTTGCTGGGGCTTTGTAAACTCCTCTGGTTTCGTCGGTGCGGGCCCAAACACCCATCACATGGCCACAAGGAGGTACTAAAATTGGATTACCGCGATCGCGTGGATTAGGTACTTTAATCCAAGGATAATAAAGGGCCGCAAACATGGAACGACGGTTAAATCTATTCAACCATTCCACTACTTGCTGCGGTTTGACGGCATCCGGTGGCGCATCAAGTACAACCATGCGGTTGGGCGGATTGGGAATATCGCCACTGGCAGAACCCTCGCACATACTAATCATCAGTTCGATGATGCCGTGGACTTGATCTAAATTAAGTATCTGCTCTTGATAAGCCCGCATCACATCAGGACAGGCCAGCATTGTGATTTCATCAACTTCAAAGATACCGCGTACCCCGGTGCGATCGTCTCGAACCCCTTCTAAATTTTGCGAAAATCTATCGGGTGTGGCAGCAACAATGGGTGGCGCTAGTTCATATTGACCATTGACCGGACGACGAGCTAAAGGCTGTCCGCTTTGAGTTATGTCTTCTACGGTGATGTACATCGAATTTCTTAATGCCGTCACCGCATAAGTCGCTGCTTGAGCAGCAGGTTCGCGGTTCATTGTCAAGTTCTCGTATTCCTCTAGAAGCTCATCACCCCGACGAATTTGGATGGTGAAATACTCGCCCGTATTTGGAGGTGCTTCTCCTTCAGTACCTTCAGGTAGGGCACGCGGTGAACCATCAATAATTACAAGATTTACTAATCCGCCTGATGCTTGTTCAGCACGCAAAGTAAAGCGGAGGGCTGGACGATTACCTCTAGAGTTGATTCTGAGGGTAGCCGGTTCTGGAGTTGCGGGTCTGGGTGCGTTTGGTAACTGAGTCCCAATGCTTGTTACCCAGCAACGACCGCCACCATTCATAAAGTAGCCGTAGACTGAAAAGGGTAAATAGGCGTTGAAGTCGGTGAAGCCATCAGAGTTGAGACGGGCAAAGTAGTTTAAGTATTGCGTCCAAGTGGTTACTAGCATGGGCTTATATAATTCAGCCCCACCGCGAACGTCTTCTGTAAAGCCTACAAATCCGGCAACTGCTGTGCTAACACCTTCAATTGGTCGGCTACCCCGGTCAATTTCTTCGATGTAAACACCAGGAGCAAAGTAATCAAGTCTAGCCATGAAAGTTTCTCCAAGTCAGTAAAAATCTAATTATTCAGGAGTTAGAAATATTTCTTTGAAAGTATTACTTTGGTTATCTACCAATGCATTGACGTTTTGAGGTAGATAGCCCGGATGATTCAGAGTCAAAACATAATTACCTAAATGAAGGTCTTCAAAAAAGAACAGCCCTTCTTTAGTGGTTAATATGGATTTTTCAGTTCCCCTCACAGCCACTTCTGTCGCTACCAACGGCAGATTTGTCACCGCACTTTTGACAATACCTGCGATCGCAACTCGCCTGGTTAATACTAGACTGTCACTATCGCGAGACAATTGATTTCGCAAATTGAAAATTCGCTCCCAAACCAAAGGTACTGGAGTAGGTTGTGGCTCGAAGGGTATTGTAACTGTCAAATATAAGGCTGAACGCAATGGCACATTGAGAGCGCTCCATAAAGAGCCAATCTCAATTGGCGGCTCTAAGGCAACTGTCATGTTCAAATTACCATAGCCCCGCAATTCAGGAACTAAAAACTCCTCTTCCAAGGTGCGATGGCGCAACAGCACAGTCAACGCCTCACTAATAAAGTGATGCTCACCTAAAGCTGTTCTATCCCAGGCTGTTAATAGCAGCGAAACATCAAACCAAGCGGGTGCCCAATTTACAGTAGCAGGTTGTAGAGCGCGTGTTAGCTTGCGTTCTACTTGCCTGCCAGAATGTTGTACCTGCTTACTCTCACGTATATCAAAAATATATAAATTGAGAGTCGGCCCTGCTCCCTCTTCCCTACGATTACCAGGATGGCTAAAGTCAATTTGCTCTGTACTGGTAAGTGAGGTTCCTCCAGCGAGAATTTCGGCTAAAGTTTGAAGAACGAAGATAAGCATGAAGGTGTTCTGCTGGTAGCTAATCCAGATGCCTCTACAGTATATGTATCGGGCTTCTAAAGTTAATTAGACTTTTGTCGATATTTTTTAAATCGGGTATTTGGTTAAGAATCCGTAAAGCAGCAACTTCAGTTTGTAGATTAATCTGGAGCAGTTCTTAATTGGACGCACTATATTTTTTTCTTGTGGGGTGGGTTGAAAAGCATTGGTGTCAAGTTAGCCCAAATGTCAAAGGTATATTCATCGAATTCGGGCAGTTGTTTATTGAATTCGGGCAGTCGTTCATCGAATTCGGGGTGTTGTTTATTGAATTCGGGCAGTCGTTCATCGAATTTGGGGTGTTGTTTATTGAATTCGGGCAGCCGTTTATTGAATTCAGGCAGCCGATTATTATTTTTGTTCAATTTTAATTTGAGGAGGATAAAACCTAAAGACAAAAAGACTTTTCATCCAGTCCCCAGCGATGCACTGAGCTTGCCGAAGTGTCCCTAGCTATACTAATTGACCCCAGTGATTTCATCTTAACTTGAGACTAATGGCTGAAAAGACATCCTAAGTAGTCTATTAAGCTAACGAAAGCTTAGGTAAGTAGTAAGCATTTCAGTGCTTAACATCAGGACTAAAGTTTTTACTACAAACTTCTTTACACAGCAAAGTTAGTTTGATACACGTGTAAATACAAACCTTAATAATTATTTAGATGAATTATCCCAAAAGATAACTTAACAAAAAAATAAACATTGCTGAGACTGCATAATTTTATACTGGTCAGCAGAAAAGTAAAAACATTTGGTTGCAAAAAGCGAGTGAAGCTATGACACTAGGCTTTTCTGTACAAAAACTAGACAATGGCTCTAATTATTTGAATTCCTCAGACATCCAAAGCTTTTGTCAGCTTGAGTCTGAGCAATTAACTAGTCAATATCCAATTTTATTTGCTCGGATTGTCTATCACGATCCATTATTGAGAACTAATCAAGAAGTTATAAATTATGGTCAAGACCAAACTCCTTTTTCTCCAAAAACTTTAGCTTATTTGCGTTTGGAAGCATGGCTGACAGATTTTCCGCCTGTTTTGAATTTACATGAATTTAAGCTTAAGGACTTTTCATCTATTTCTTATATTTGCCCCATATCTTATAGAAATCAGAAAATTGAATATATTCAAATCATTACTCATGAACCTCTCTCACCGAGTTTACAACTATATGTAAAACGCTCTGCTATGCTGCTGAGTAAGTATGTAGATATTTCCTTGGACTATGGCAGACAAAAAACTGAAATTAAACTCCTAGAAGATATCCTGCATCGAGTAGGTCATCAATTGCGTAACTCTCTAGGACTTATAGGATTGTATGCACATAATTTATGCTTAGGTTTAGAGGATAGCCCTTGGCAAGAGCAAGCAACAATCATCGGCGAAAGTATACAAGACTTAGATACTAATTTAAATGAACTGATTGATTGCGGTCAAAGTGCAAAATTAAGGGTAACACTTCAAGATTTAAGAAGTTTAGTGGTTGAAAGTATCACAAATTTACAACCTCTAATTAATCAAAAAAAACTTAAAATATCGATTCCCGATACATCGACAATATTGAAAATAGACAAATTACAAATGAAACAAGTTTTTGATAATATCCTCAGTAATGCCGTTCATTTCAGCCCTGATTCAGGAACTATTACCTGTAGCTGGCAAATTTTTCAAGATGAAGTTTTAATTAAAATCTCCGATCGAGGGCCAGGATTGTCTCAAGAAGACTTACAAAAAATATTTACTCCATTCTATTCCCGACGTAAAGGAGGTACAGGACTGGGTTTAACTATTGCTAAAAAAATCATTTTGGATCATCAAGGAAGTATCTGGGCACAAGTTTTATCAGAAAGCGGGGCACAATTTTCAATGATTTTACCTCGTTCAAGGAGCGTAAATTAATTTATAATTCGTAATTCGTAATTCGTAATTAAAGATATGGCTAATGATAATAATAAACTTTCGGTTTTACTCGTAGATGACGAAGAACGCTTTCGTCAAGGGTTACGTACTCTCCTAAATTTTTATAGTATTAATTCTGCGTTACCTGTAGAAGTGATTGGCGATGCAGATTCTGTTGAGCAGGTTTTAAAGTTTACAACTCAGAAGTGTCCAGATTTAATTTTGCTGGATATGCAATTGAAAGGATGTGATGGAATTACAGTTCTGGCACGTCTTAAAGAAGCTGCTTACAGTGGCAAAGTTTTAGTATTGTCGGCTCATCAAGAAGACGACTGGATTTTTAGAGCGATGCAAGCGGGAGCCGCAGGTTATGTGTTTAAAAATCGTTTAGCAACCCAATTGTGTGAAGCTATTGACACTGTAACTAGGTCAGAAATTTATCTACCTTCAGAAGTTGCTAGTCGATTTTTCCGGTTTTTTCAGGCTTATTCAGATTCTTGTGTAAAAGCGTGTCATGAGGTGCATTTAACCGAAAGAGAGCAAGAGGTTTTATACTGGTTAACTCAAGGTGCTTCTAATGAAGAAATCGCTAAACATTTATATGTAACAGTTGCTACTGTTAAGGCGCATCTCACCAGTATTTTTGAAAAATTGAAGGTTACTAGCCGGACTCAAGCGATTGTGGCTGCCCTCAAGTTAGGATTAGTTCACGCTTGAGCGCGACGGAAGTAGTCGGCGCAATTCACGAAACTTTTTGGATATGGCTTCATTTGAATCTTTTTATCAAGAATACCCCTGCTCGTACAATTCTCCCTTAAGTTGCGATCGCCCCTTTCAAACGGCGCAGCAAATCAAGGGTGCTAAGTTTTGCTTGGAATGTGGTTTTCCAGCGACTTTACCACAGGAGGGTGAGATTAAAGGAAGTCAGGGAACTTATCAAATAACTAGTTTTGTCGGTGTGCGCGGTTTAGGCCGCTTATACTCAGGTGTTCAACTTAAAGACAAACAACCTGTAATCATCAAAGAATATTTGCTCCCCAATCGTTCTTTTAATGAAAGTGAGACTCAAAAGCGAAAAGAGACTTTTAAACGTGTAGGTGGGATAAGTTTAGCCGATAGTCGAATTCAAAACTTCCGTCTGGTGGAAACTAAAGAAGCGATCGCAGATGAAAAAGGAGAGCGCTGTTATTTAATTACTCAAGGCATAGAGTCATCCCAAACTTTAGGTAAATATCTCATAGAAAAGGGAGCAATGACATCTCTTGAGGTGCGTGAGGTACTAAATCAAGGTTTACAAACTCTCCAGTTTCTCCACACTCAAAAGCTACGTTTTCCCTCCAATCAAACACAACTGGGTATTACTCACGGTAATATCAATTTAGATAGTACTTTAATTAAAGTAGAAAATAATCAAAAATTTTCTATATATTTTTGTGATTTAGCTATCTGGGAAAACTTATTTATTCCCCCAATTATTCCTCAACCTGCTGTCGCCAGACCTGAGCAAGATTTAGAATCATTAGGATTATTAGCCTTTTATTTATGGGTAGGGCGGACAACTAATTTTTCATCTAACCAGCCTCTCAATCCTAGAGATCATCAACAATGGCCGGATACTGATAGCTATTTAAAGCAATTTATTTATCGTTTAATTGGGCTGGAAATTCCCTTTGAAAGTGCAGAAGCGGCTCGTAAAGCACTACTAGAACTTCCTCAAGAAGATCGTGCTAGAAATTCAAATTCAGTGCGATCGCCAGGTTCTCAAGAACTAAAAAAGCCTTTGCCAATGCCCTTAATTTTGTTATTAATCTTATTTCTATTACTACTTGGCGGGGGAATTTGGTATTGGCTTTGGGGTAGGAAGACAGATACTCCTAATCAATATATCCAATGGTCTAGACTTGTGCGGAATTTTTCCGAAGTCCCCAACGTTCCTTCTGGACAATTTACTTATACAGGAGAAAAAGATAGTACATGGAGTTTTGTTTTAACGCAATTAGTAGACAACAGTCGTTTAGGAGATTTATTGACCAGACCAAAGCCAGATGCAACAGCAACATTTGACTATAAATCTGTTTTGTCATCAAATATAAATAATCCGATTAAAAGTATCGAAGAAGTTCAAACAAACAAGAAAGATTTTGCAATTACTAGTTTGGTAGACAATATTACAGATAAACTTGCGAAAAAACCAGTAGCCTATGATGGGTTACTTGTTTTTGTCGCATTTAATAAAAGAGACTCAAATCTTGCCAATGCTCTGAGAGGGCAAATCAATCTTGAGCAATTGCGTCAAATTTACACAGGTAAAATTACTAATTGGCAGCAGATTAATCCTAAACTTCCAAATCTGCCTGTGAAACCTTTTGCCCCAACTGAACCGGAAGCAATCAGTAAATTTCAACAAATAGTTCTGCAAAATGCTCCTCAAGACGAAGCTTTATTTGCAGCGAAAGTTACTAAACTTGATACAACAAAAACCCAAAACCTGATACGCAGTGAAACTTTAGATGGGCGAACTACTGG
Source organism: Nostoc sp. DedQUE08 (assembly GCF_034530895.1). Classification (NCBI taxonomy): domain Bacteria; kingdom Bacillati; phylum Cyanobacteriota; class Cyanophyceae; order Nostocales; family Nostocaceae; genus Nostoc; species Nostoc sp. DedQUE08. The sequence continues at coordinate 68,291 of NZ_JAVRCD010000022.1, read as the reverse complement.
TATTATCAGTTTTGGGATTATCAGTAAAACTTCGAGTCAGTGTACTGGCTATCCTTTAGCAATCGCAGATGGTAAAAAGTCCGCTATTCAACCTCTGTTTCAAAAGCGCGATCGCCGCTCAATTAATCCCTCAGATGATTTGTGTCAACATGATGATTATTATGTTGATGTCACAACTTTCCAAAGCTACCCCTTGGGATACCCTATTTTTGTGGTGTACCCTAAAGACAGCAATCGCCTACCTGGTGGTTCTACATTTGCCCAGATGCTAACTACTCGTCAGGGTCAGTGTTTATTTAGTAAAGTAGGTCTTGTAGCTTTACAACCTATGCCTGATGATATAAAGTCTTATGCCTGCAAATCGGTGCCCTAATCCTAGTTGCGAATATTTTAACCGCGCCCTGCCGAACAATGCTAAGGTTTGTCCCTGGTGTTCTACCCCTGTGGGTAATGTAGTTTCTTCTACACCACAACCACCTAGTCAACCTCCACCTATTCAACAACAGCCTAGTCAACCACCTGTTCAGTATCAGCGGCCGCCTACAGACCAACCTAATTACCAAGCTCCCCAACAAGCCCCAATTGATTATTCAACAGTCTATCAGCCACGAGTTTCCTATCAACCAACACCACCTGTTTATACCCCTCCACCTCAAAGAGCGCCAGCCTTAAAGCTGATTCATAGCACTGGCAGAGAATTTCACCTCATTGGGGAAGGAGGTTATATTGGTCGCCGCAGTCAGAGTCCAGGAATAGCGCCGCCAGAAATTGACTTGACCGGCATTCCCAGTGAGGGAATAGTCTCACGTCGTCATGCGCGAGTCGATTGGGACTGGTCGCAAAATTCCTATATGATTGTTGATATGAGTACAAATGGTATTTATTTAAACAACAATCCTTTAACTCCTGGGATGCAGTATCGCCTACTGAACGGCGATTCCCTGCGATTTGGTCAGGATAATCTAGTTAATTTCACTGTATATGTTGTGTAGTAGAAAGCTGAATTTATAACTTTAAATTAACAAGACTTGGGGCTTAACAACAAGCTTAAGCCCTTTGTTAAAGGTAGACAAACTTTTGGGCTAAATAATTTAGTAAACCTGCTGTTGACGACTCATTTTTACCTTCTTACAGCGATTTTCAGGTAAATGAACCACAAATAGGCCTCACTTCCATTCCTCTCTCCTAAAAGGAGAGAGGCTTTGATTTTCTCCCCAACGCTAGTAGGGAAGGGGCTGGGGGTTAGGTCTCATAATTGTGGTCTAAATACATGAAAACTGCTGTAAATCCATAATTCGGTCATTAGCCATTTTCGGTTATTCACGGACAATGGACAAATGACAGTGGACAAAGGACGAAGGACAAAGGAAAAATGAGCAATGTATTTCGGGAATTTCTGCAAAAAGTAGGCAGTGGAAACCACACATCTAAGAATTTAACTCGTATTGAAGCAGCCACCGCTACTAAAATGATGCTGCTGGGTGAAGCGACACCAGCCCAAATTGGAGCCTTTTTGATTGCTCACCGAATCAAGCGTCCTACGGGAGAAGAGTTAGCCGGAATGTTGGATGCTTATGAGGAACTGGGGCCAAAGCTGCAACCCATAGCCTCTGGGCGACCAGCGATCGCTCTTGGCATCCCTTATGATGGTAGGACACGTACAGCACCAATTAGTCCCGTCACAGCTTTACTACTCGCCGCAGTGGGACAACCAGTGGTAATGCATGGTGGCGATCGCCTCCCCACGAAGTACGGCTTACCTCTGATAAATATTTGGCAGGGTTTAGGAGTCGATTGGACTACTTTACCCCTAGCACAAACTCAACAAGTGTTTGAGCAAACGGCAATCGGCTTTATTTATCTACCTCAGCATTTTCCCTTAACTACAAGTCTTTGGGAGTACCGCGACCAACTGGGCAAACGTCCGCCGTTGGCGACAATGGAGCTAATTTGGTGTCCTTATGCTGGGGATGTTCACGTAATTGCTGGGTTTGTCCATCCACCGACAGAAGGGATGTTTCAGATCGCTCTAGGACTGCGAGGAGTGACAAAATTTACATTAGTCAAAGGATTGGAAGGTAGTTGCGACTTACCGCGCGATCGCACTGCAATCATCAGCTTATCTTCATCCGTAGCACCCCAAGAGGTAGAACGATTGCACCTCGTACCGCGCGATTACGGCTTTACTACCAAGAACGTACCCCTTGGAACTACTGAAGAACTGGTGGCGGATATTCAAGAGGTTTTGGCAGGTAAACCAGGTGAATTGATGCAAACAGCCTTGTGGAATGGCGGATTTTATCTATGGCGCAGTGGTATTTGTTCAGATATGGCAGAAGGTTTAGCTAAAGCAGAAGAATTATTAACCAATGGTGTAGCAGCAGCTAAACTCCAAGAACTGAGCCAGGTAATAAATTCAGTATCAGCAGATATACCCTTTAGGGTGTCAACGACTTCTCCAAAATAGATTTTTGTTCCAACCAATCTTTACCTACTTGGATACTGATATCCGATGCAAGGTTGCCAGTGCTTTCCACCCGCACTTCTCCAAATCCCAAAGTGCCGCGAATTGACTCAGCACTGTCACCATCTCCCTGTTGGGCGACAATGTGAGTTACATCTAGAGGTTCGCCCCATGCCTTGGCCACATAGATGTTGCGATATCCAGATTTTTCTAAGGCTCTAATTAACGGTTGCAGATTAGAGCGATCGCCACCTGTACTATCTTGAATTGCTACACGCAAAGAGCGGGGGTTAGTTGTAGTTGCCAGCTGTTCCTGTTCTGACTCCAAACCAAAGTGTTGAGCCATCAGTTTCGCAATTCCATCTTTGTTGGGCAACCAATAGCTAGCATCAAACTCATTCTTTTCGCTAAAGCGACCTGGCAGCATTAACATTTGCATATTAGAGCGATTTGTCCGCACCCCAAAACCCATTAGCGCTACTAACTCTTCAACCGTCAAGTTAGTATCAATGTGGTCTTTCACGACATCAAGAACTTTCGGTAATTGAGCAACAGTAGCCGGGTTGAGTGTTTGCTCCATCAAAGCACGCATGACCATTTGCTGGCGCTGAATCCGACCAATATCACCGAGTTCGTCATGGCGAAAACGCAGTAATTGCAATGTTTGCTCGCCATTGAGGTGCTGCTTACCAGCCTTCAAATTGATGTACAAATGCTGAGAATCATCTTGATATTTCATATCTTTAGGAACGTAGACAGTCACGCCACCCAAAGCATCAATTAGCTTGGCAACTCCCAAAACGTTAATTCGGACATAGCGATCGATTCCTGCTCCTCCTAAGAGATTACTAACAGTTCTGGCAGTCAAAGCTGGCCCACCGTCAACATTGGCAGCATTAATTTTTTTCACTCCATACCCCTCTATTTCCGTGCGGGTATCTCTGGGAATGGAGAGCATATTTATTTTTTTCGTCTCTGGATCGAATTTGACCAAGAGCATCACATCAGAAAGACCATCAAAAGAGTTGACTTGGGGCAGGTATTTGAGATTTTTGGTATCTTCAGGAGGGTTTTGGATATCTGGGGGAAGTACGCTCATTCCCATCACCAAAAGATTCACTGGACGAGTTAATTCTGAAAATCGCAGCACACCTCCAGAAATGCGATCGCTATCAAAGGCCGCCTCATCCTTTGGAGTTAGCTGCGCTTGTTGCAAAGGCGTACTCGTCAAAGACACTGCTAAAAGCGCCCCCGCAGTTGCTGATACCATCGCAATACCACCCATACCTACCCAAAACCACAGCCACCGCCCTGATGTTGAGCTTTGGGGAATTTTTTTATTGGATTTTGAGGCTTTTCCCGACTGGTTTTCTTCCGCCGAACTTCTTTGAATGGTCACAGACTTCCTCACACTTACTCACTAATCAAATTCAGTAATTTTGCAGACTAAAAACACCCAAACAAATTAACCCATAATAGCTAACTCTTAATTATCGGTGCTAACTTTTTTAATGTAGTGTCAACCACAACACTTATAGCAGCATTTATTCTTTTTTTGGGACAACCTGGAGATGTTTTACTGAAGTATGGCAATAATAAACTGGATTTGACTAGATATATAAAGAAATCAGCCAGAAATTTTCCAAAATTCAGTAAAAACACCGACAATTTATCGCCTTAAAAAATTAAGATAAATACTTGCCAAGCACTCGTTCAGCTAAATTACTAAACCCTGGTAAACGACTAGATCTGCCCTGCATTAGGCGCAAAATCAACCAAATACTTACTAAAAAGTAACCTGACGTGAGAAAGCTATTGAGGATAAATAGACGTAGCGGAAAAAAATCTGAAGTTGCTACCCCGGTAGCCAATAATAAATAACTCAACAACCAAGTAAGTGCCAAAGTAATAGACAGACGACTAATAGCAAGTTGTTCCCGATTACCCTGGCCTCGATAGAGCGTCCACAAGGATGGAAAAAAGCCGACGATCGGAACTAAATGTAAAAGCAACTGTGTTTTAGGCATTGGGTACTGGGGATTGGGTACTGGGGATTGGGAATTGGAAGAAGACAAAAAAGAGACTTCTGGAATAATTCTTCCTTGTCCTCCTTGTCCCTCTTCTTCCCCCAGTCCCCAGTCCCCAGTCCCCAGTCCCCAGTCCCTATTGTCTTTCGGTTCAAAATTCTTCATTGGGGTTAATCTAACTCCTAAACTAGAAGGATGAATAAGATTCATATAGTTAGAGATAATAAGCTGTAAGGAAAAATTTCATTTAGTTCTATTCCGCAATCAGCTCAAAATGCAGACACGTAAGCTACTCGACTGGTGGCAAACATTTACTCCAATAGCGCGAATCGGGGCGATCGCGCTATTTGCTCCGCTGCTAGTTATCAATGGTTGGGCAATTTCGGTATTTTTCAATTATTTCCATTCTCTCATAGTCATTTTAGTCGGAGCCTCAGTGCTAGCATTTCTGCTCAACTACCCCGTGAGCTGGATGGAGCATCATGGTGCTAAGAGAGAGCAAGTTGCTATTTTAGTATTTCTCTTGGCTTTATCGATTTTATTAGCGTTGGGTGTGACACTTTTTCCCTTGGCTCTTACCCAAGCTGAACAACTGGTGGCTCGTTTGCCAGAGCTGATCGACTCTGGACGCTCTCAGTTAATGATATTAAACGAAAAAGCTGAGACTTTTGGCTTGCCGATTAACCTCGATGCTCTGGTAGTGCAAATCAACGATCGCGTCAAAGGACAATTACAAGCGATCGCCGGACAAGTTTTAAATCTAGCTGTACTGACAGTTACTAGTCTGCTAGATATTCTCTTGACGATGGTTTTGACTTTTTATCTTTTACAGCATGGGGGTGAACTCTGGGAAAGTTTAGTGGAGTGGCTACCTAATAAATTTCGCGAGCCTTTCTCTAAAACAGTCCGCCTAAGTTTCCAAAATTTCTTCATCACCCAGTTGATTTTATCTACCTGTATGGCTTCAGCCCTTATTCCTACCTTTTTGTGGCTGAAAGTGCCGTTTGGATTGTTATTCGGACTAACTATTGGCCTGATGGCTCTCGTTCCCTTTGGCGGTTCTGTAGGCATTGCCCTGACTACACTGTTGGTAGCGTTGCAAGATTTTTCAATGGGTGTGAGAGTGTTGATCGCAGCGGTAATTGTACAGCAAATTCTCGAAAACTTAATTGCCCCCCGAATTTTAGGCAGTTTTACCGGTTTAAATCCAGTTTGGATTTTAATTTCGGTCTTAACAGGGGCAAGAATTGGCGGACTGTTAGGTGTAATTGTGGCAGTACCTACAGCTGTTGTGATTAAGACTGCTTTAAGTGCCTTGCGTCCTGGTACTGGGACAAACGACAGCGCCATTGGGGAGATAACTGCATCCGTTCCAGGAAATGAGTCCTCGAAAGCCGACGACAACAAAACTTTGAGCATTTCTGAAGCAACATTGCCTTAATACAAGAAGGCAGGAAGGAGCAGGAAGTGTATCATCAGTTATTTATCAGGAACGGTAAGGGACAAGGGAAAGGGTAAAAAGCTATTGCTTCTATGGTGAGAGACTATTATTAACCTTTTTCCCTTTACCTCTCTTATTTCTTAAATTCTGTTGCAAGCGATTGTTTAATATCAAAATTTTCTAAATACTGTGAAAAGTCAGCTTTTGCCACAAGAAATGAATGCCAGTTGGTGTTTCGCTTCAATATTCTAAATAGCTTTTAAGCTTTTAAATAAATCTAACTTTCAGAATCATTATCTAATTTAGAATTTAGGAAAGGAAACTACTTTGCAAGAAGTGCTTTTAAATTGCAGCAGGAGTGAAATTGCTAGGTTCTACACTTGCCGATCGATACCATCTCCCTGAATAATCACCTGGGAACGTGACTGAATTAATTCCCGAATTTGTGGACATAATTCACGCCTGGAGATTACAGCTTGAAATGAACTCTGCAAGAATTGCTATTTGCTGAGTAAATTGGGATATAGATGCGGAAAATTTTTCTGGGTAAACTTGACCAGCAAATGGTAATGAAAAACTATTATCAAGATTTTTTAATTCGTGATTGGGTGAAAAGCGATCGCACAAGAGCCGCCGAAGTCATCAGTTATGTATTATCAGAATACGGTCTGGCTTGGGAACCCAAGGGTGCTGACCAAGATGTGCTGCGAGTTGAGGAATGTTATTTAGCTACTGGGGGAGAGTTTTGGGTAATTGAACACCAAAGTCAGTTAGTAGGTACTGGAGCATACTACCCCATACACCGAGGTGAAAAAGCTGTAGAAATCCGCAAAATGTATCTTTTACCCAGCATTAGGGGTTTAGGATTAGGGAAATATTTGTTACAACAGCTAGAAGCAGCGATCGCAAAGCGTGGTTTTCAACAAATTTGGATTGAAACCGCCAGTGTTTTGGTGGAAGCAGTCAAGCTGTATGAAAACAATGGCTACACTCCAGCAACAGGAGTGGAAACAACAAGGTGCGATCGCGTGTATGTTAAGTCATTGATCAATAGTCATTAGTCATTAGTCATTAGTCATTAGCTAAAAACAAACGACAAAGGACAAATGACAAACGATAAATGACAAATGACAAATGACAAAGGACAATTTTAAATGCACGCTTGGATTAAAAATCTCACAGGCTTACTCAATCTTTTTCTTCAATCCCATTGCCCTCTATGTCAACGCGCAACTTCCCAAGAATTCTGTCAAAACTGCACCAGACAACTGCAAAAATGTCAACGTAAAGACCCGATTTCTCTATGGCAAGAGCCTATACCAGTGTTTGGCTGGGGGGAATATGGTGGGCCAGTGAAACGAGCGATCGCAGCGATGAAATATGAAAATCAACCCCAAATAGCTCGTCCTTTGGGTCAATGGTTAGGGGAAGCATGGTTGTTAAATTCACCGAAGCGAGATAGCCAGCCTGTAGTAGTTCCTATCCCACTTCACGCTAGCAAACAAAAACAACGTAAATACAATCAAGCCGCACTGATAGCACAAAGTTTCTGCGAAATAACTGGATTAAAATTGAAACTAAACGGTTTAGCAAGAGTGCGAGAAACTGAAGCGCAGTTTGGTTTGTCGGTATCTAAACGAGAAAAAAACTTGAACCAAGCTTTTGCTATTGGGCAAGAATTTCGCCATCGTCCTCCAAATGTCCCAGTGCTGTTAGTGGACGACATTTATACTACTGGTGCTACTGCCAGGTCTGCTGTGCAAACACTTCGTCAGTATGGAATTGTGGTCTTAGGATTAGTAGCTGTAGCCACTGCCGTCAAAGACGGATAAATTAAGAAGCAATAGGCAAGCTTTGACGGATAAGTACATAAATTGACCTAATTACCCTATTTTTGTAGAAAAATTGCTTGAAATGTATGAATAAAGTTTTTGCGGCAGGTTTAAAACAACTTGTCATCATTCCTGCCACATTGCTGGCAATAGGCATTAGTACTAGTGCAGCTTTTGCTCAAAATAAATTGTATAGTCCAATTCCTTTATCTAACAGTACTGAAATTGACGATCGCCTTTCAGATAAAGATATTCCCACAGGTCAAGGTGGGTTTGCCCGTGATTACACTGTGAAGTTGCAGAAGGGCGATAATTTAGCAGTTGACCTGTCATCGGAAAACTTTGACAGCATCATCACACTGCTAGCACCTGATGGTTCGACTTTGGCAGAAAATGATGATGGCCCTGATGGTAGTAGCAATTCCTTACTCTTTACTCGCATCGTAGAGACAGGGAATTATGTGATTCGTGTCCGGTCTTTTGGGGAAACTGGGGTTGGGGCTTTTAAACTCAAAGTGACAAAGTTGCAACCGATTAAATAAAGTTAGGAGTTTGGAGTTAGGAGTTTGGAGTTTGATTTTTAACTCCTCACTTTTGACTCCTCACTCCTAACTTCCTACAGTCAGTACGCAGAGAAATAAGGCTTCAGTCCACTCAACGACTGCGCCGTAAGTATCTCCAGTGTGTCCACCTAATTTGTGGTTGAACCATGCACCAGTTAAAGTAGCGATCGCACTTCCAGCAATTATCATTGCCAGTGCGAGAAATAGTTGCTGTCTATTTATCAGCCAAAGTAAACCACTCAAACTAAACAACAACAACAATCCTGGTAACAAATCTTTGTAAGAACGAATGGCTTGTTTGTGAAATGCGCCTTTACCAGTTGCTTTCAGATAAGGGTATCGGGCGATCGCTAGCTGTTGTCCCCAACGTCCCCAGCCACAAGCAGCCATCAGCAATAACCAACGGTTTTCTGGCATATCTGTCAAAGCTGTTATTTTCAGTAGCACCAAGGCGATCGCAGCCATTGCTCCAAAGGCTCCTGTAGCACTATCTGCCATCACCTCCAGTCGCCGATCTGGGTCGCCCACTGCTAAACCATCGGCAGTATCCATTGCCCCATCTAAGTGCAATCCTCCAGTTATGGCAATCCAAACACTTACTACTAAAGCACTACGAGTTAACACGGGCATCCCCAGATAATCCATCCCCGTATCCAGAAACCCTAAAATTCCCCCAATCATCACTCCAACAAGCGAAGCAAGACGTGCTACTCTTTGAAAGTCCAATCCGTTCAAATACGGTAACGGAATACTTGTGTAAAATATAATACTAGCCGCCAGCTTTAACAGCAGCTTTTTCCACCACTGTTGCTGTTTCGTCATCTGAATTACATTAATTTTTGGTAAATTGCTGGATAATAGTCATAATTTCGGTAGAACCGACATCAGTAGACTTTAAAACTTTAAATAAGATTTACTTCTATTAAACATTCTCGTTGAAAATTTTGTTATGCTGGTCTAAGTGGTAAACAAATATTTTTGAGTATTTTTTTATACAAAAACGACTAACTTAGGAAGTTAAAATTCCATCAAGGAGCAAAATTTCTGTTTTGTATTCGTTAACTAAAAACTTACTCCAAATTATTAGACGATTGCCCCATAAAATTGATATTTTTTTAAATGTAGGGAGTAAACAAGCTATTCAATTATGACAGTTTAGCTATGTTGTTGCTCTCCTTAGCTCAATCGCAATTTTCCTATGAGTCATCATCTACCCGACACCAGGATACCAGCTCCGTGCATTATTAACACGGGCATCATTGTGAATAAGCTCGACATCCGGCGATTGCTGGCAGATTTAGGTCGAGTCCACTACATCTACACCCAAGAAGATAAGGTACTGAGCGAGGGTGAAGGGGATGTGATGGAAGTTTTTGCCAATCCGCAAAGGTCTACCTTAGTGGCTAACCGCGCGCTATATCTGAATGTTTGTAGTTTTGATTACTTAGAACTAAAACAGTCGTCGCAACAAGAAACCTACTTCGATTTGATGCAAGAAGGATTGTGTCTGCGGTTAATTCCCCGATCGACACCTTTACAAGAGCGAAGAGAGCGAAGCTTCAATGTCAGCGCTATAGAAGCGATGATGGAACAAGTACTCTCAGCCAAGTGGGATGCAGAAATTGACGATGACTGTTCTGATTCTTTCTAAATAACAATTATTTAGAGTATATACTCGTAAAGTTGGTAACTAGGTTAATAATGAATGCTTAAGTGTTCGCTAAAACTCAACTACCAATCTTGATGTTTGTCCATAATTTAGCCAAATATTATTAATTTTGCCCTAATACCATTTGGTTTTATGGCTGCTAGTACCGCAAGGCAAAAGCCAAAAGTCAAAAAGCTTTCATTTTGCGCTTTCTGGCTGTAATGAAATGGTGAGGCAGTCGCTCAGAGGGGGTTCCCGCCATAAGGAACTGCCGTTAGCGTAGCGTTAGCGAGCTTGCGAACGTCACCCGTTAGCGCCGGCGGCAAGCGAGTCATCGAGCGTCAGGGGTGGTTTATTTCTGCTGCGTTGTACTAGTTAGGGATTTTTGAAACTCTTTACCGATTAGTGTTTCACAATCCAAAATCTAAAATCTAAAATTCCAAATGGCATGAGTGCGAATTTTTCTTTTCAATGTCTTGCTTGCTGTAGTCAGACAAAAGCTAGAGCAGGAGTGTTTTTCACCCCTCACGGTCTTGTAGAAACCCCCAGATTTATGCCAGTAGGAACGCTGGCTAATGTCAAAACTATTACTCCATCTCAACTCCGAGAGACTGGGGCGCAAATGATCTTATCCAATACTTATCATCTTCACCTACAACCAGGGGAAGCGATCGTGGCTGGAGGTGGTGGGTTGCATAAATTTATGGGGTGGAACGGGCCAATGCTCACAGATTCAGGTGGGTTTCAGGTCTTCAGCTTAAGCGAGATGCGAAAAATTACTGAAGAAGGCGTAACTTTTCGCTCGCCCCATGATGGACAAATTATTAAATTAACACCAGAGCGCTCCATTGAGATTCAAAATACTTTGGGGGCAGATGTGATTATGGCCTTTGATGAGTGTCCGCCTTACCCAGCGACTCGCCAAGAAGTAGAAACTGCAACTGAGCGCACTTACCGCTGGTTAGAACGCTGCATAACGGCTCATCAACGCAGCGATCAGGCTTTGTTTGGGATTGTGCAAGGGGGCGTGTATTTGGATTTGCGTTGCCGTGCAGCGGAAGCTTTGGCTAAGTTAGATTTGCCGGGATATGCCATTGGTGGCGTGAGTGTGGGAGAACCGCCAGAATTGATGGCTGAGATTGTCAAAGTAACAGCACCACTTTTACCCCCCGAAAAGCCGCGTTACTTGATGGGTGTGGGAACTTATCGGGAAATGGCGATCGCGATCGCATCTGGTATAGATTTATTTGATTGCGTCATTCCCACCCGTTGGGCAAGACATGGTACAGCGATAGTCCAAGGCGGACGCTGGAATTTAAAAAATGCTAAGTTTCGTGAAGATTTTACGCCATTAGATGAAACTTGTCCTTGCTACAGTTGTCAAAATTTTAGCCGTGCTTATATATCTCATTTGGTGCGATCGCAGGAAATTTTGGCTTATACCTTGTTGAGCATTCACAACATTACCGAACTAATTCGCTTTACGCAAAAAATTCGAGAAGCAATATTGAGCGATCGCTTTGTCGCAGAATTTGGTCATTGGCTCACCGAAGAAAGCAAAGATGAGAAATAGAGAGTCAAAGAGCAGAGGATTAATGACAAATGACAAATGACAAATGACCAATGACCAATGACCAAACCATGTTAAGATACTTCTCAATTATGAAAGCTGTGTTGGATAGGTGGATTTAAACAAACATGGAAGCAGCACTTTTATTAGCAAAACTGCCAGAAGCTTACCAAATCTTCGATCCTTTGGTAGACGTTCTCCCAGTTATCCCGGTATTCTTCTTGTTGCTTGCTTTCGTTTGGCAAGCAGCTGTGGGATTTAGATAAGTTAATCTATTGTTCAATTTATAGGACAGGTAGACTACCTGTCCTATTTTTTTGCAGTGTCGTATTTAATAAAATTAATATTTATTAATATTTTGCAATAAATTATTATAATAAATAAGATATTAATCAAGCTATGTCAATATGAAGCCTTGAAAGCCAAGCTTACAGTCAAGGAGGAATCAGTTATGGGTAATATCAAATTCGTTAAAGAAAATAAAGAAGTAGTGGCAGCAGATGGTGCTAATCTCCGGCTCAAGGCGATACAAAATGGCATTGATATATATACATTGATTGGTAAAATGACCAATTGCGGTGGTAATGGTCAGTGTAGTACTTGTGTTGTTGAAATAGTCGAAGGACTAGAAAATCTTTCCCCGCGCACAGACGTAGAAAACCGGAAATTCAAGAAAAAGCCAGAAAATTACCGCCTTGCCTGTCAAACTTTAGTGAATGGCTCAGTCAGCGTAGTCACGAAGCCTTAAGTTCTCAAATCTGTCATTATATCCAGTCAGTAGTCAAAATACTTACCAAAATTGAGTTTCCTCTCTACGAGACGCTACGCGGACATTTTGAATACTTCGACAAGCTCAGTACAAGTTTTGAATTTTGAATTGGTATAACTCTGTCATCGATAATGCTATCCTAATGTTGTTGACTGGAAATTTAAGAGAGGCTTTCTTGCCATGCAAGTTAATGACCTGGGGTTCATAGCGAGCATTTTGTTCGTACTAGTCCCCGCCGTGTTTTTACTAATTCTTTACATCCAAACTGCTAGCCGCGAAGGTGGAAAAGATAGTTAAGAGTTTGTGTATAAAATAAATAACCCCTGCGCCAATAGTGTAGGGGTTTTTATTTATCAACTATCCATTTAGTGCTGTTAGCGTAGCCTATGCTGAGTGCCCAATAGTAAAGACAAGAAAAATCTTACTTCTTTACTATTTTATTACAACAATTATTATACTCAGCACTGTTTACTTTAAGAAGCGATTGTCCGCGCCAACAATACCGGACAAGTGGCATTGACTCGAACATAGTCAGACAAGGAAGATCCGATAAGTCGATCGATATCAACAAAACTCTTAGCGATCGATGGCCGACGATCTGGAGAACCGAGCAATAATAAGTCTATATTCAACTCTTCAGCCAACCGACAAATTTCTTCACCAGGTTTGCCACTGCTGATATAAGAACGAGATTGGATGCCTTGTTTTTCAGCTTCTGCAACAGCGGCTGCTAAAACTGGATTTTGAGCTGGGTTAACCTTGGTTATTTCCGATTTTTTACCGCCGAAATCTGTACTAATATTTGCCAAAATTAATTCGCCACCTGGAATATCTCGCAGTAAAAACAATGCCAATTTCAAGCAATTTTTTGCTGAATCAGAGTTATCTATTGCCACCATAATTCGCTTAATTCTTTTAACATAAATGTCATCTTTTACCAGCAACATGGGGCGAGAAGATAACTGGAAAACATACTGACTGACTGAGTTTGATAAAATCGATTGCAGCCGCTTCAGTCCGCGCGAACCCATAATAATCAAGTCAGCATCGATTTCATCAGCGACCTGGCAAACCACATCTTTGGGATCGCCTTCACGTAAAATTGAAGAAACTTGGCTAGGATCTAAGTTCAAGGTTTGAATGGCATTCGCCAGAATTTTACCCCCATTTTCCCATTTAGTTGTCATGGTAGCAGCAGCATTTTGTGCTTGAACAACATGCAAAATTGTAACTTTTGCAGATTGAATTGAAGGGATTTCTTTCAGGGTTTTGAGCATTTCTTCTGCGTGTCCCAATCCCGATACAGCCAGCAAAATTCTTCTGATCATTTTACGTAATTTTTGTGAAGTTTACTTTTGTTTTCGCTGTTGGTACTTGGCTCTGGTCGGATTTTCACCACTTTGCTTGACAACCTAGTTAGGAAGTTGGCACAAATAAACTTTGTTTTTTAGTATTTAACACTCAAATAAATGACAAAGGAGAAAAAACTAAACAAATATTTAACTTTATTTGCACTTAGTACTTCAACTCTAAACTAGGCTTCAACTATTCAGCATACTCTTAATTTAGTCTAATGAACTTAATAAATTATGATGTTAGTTATTATTTTTAATCTATGTTTACTTTTATTAATTATAGATAAGTTAAGTATTGCAAATAAATGCCAAAATAACTCTATAGGAAAATTGATTTAGTATAACCTTTAACAGGCGATCGCTTCCCACTTAATATAGTCTACGCTCCTTTTGAGTTTCCCATATTCTCTAGCTTTTTAAACCTTTTGCAGTTTTAGTAACTCAGATAATATTGCTATATCGGAACACCCGCAAAATGTGGGATAACAAGCTCCGAATTCAGATATTCTAATAGTCGAAATTATATTTAATACTATATTGAAACCCCCCAGATTCTATTTGGAGGGTTTGTTTGATTACTTTAGGACTTACGCATCGTACATAAGTACTAAACACAATTTAGGTATTTTAGCCATGTTTTGCATCCAGCGATGTCTACGACGGGCTACGCCTACGCAAATGTCGGAATAAATCAGGGTTATCTGAAGCCTCTGAAAAGACTAAATCCCGTAATACACGTTTTGGTTGATTTGTATAGTGCGTAAGTCCTATACTTGTGAGATTTGCTTAACTTGGATGCGCCCCTGGTTGTCCGTTTTGGACTATAAACGAAGCTAAGGTTTTGACTGAAGCATTCAAGTCAACGATGCTTGATACAACACGATAGTCGCTTTGCCAGCGTTTTGGAGTCAGGTTGCAGCGGACGTATCCTCGGTAAGCACCATCAAAGAACTTAGTATGGGGATTATTAGTTAGAGCAGCTTGAGATGGAGCGATGAATGAGGTGGGAAAGTCAGAGGTGATTGAAGTTCCTACAAACTCAGTGCCTACAGTCGGCGAGTTTGGGTTATTAAAGTCAAGCTTTAGGTCGTGTACCCAACTAGAATGAATATCTCCAGTAATTACCACTGGATTAGAGGGTTGGCGCTGGTTGAGAAAACTCAAAAGCCGATTACGCGCAGCCACGTAACCGTCCCACTGATCCACATTGAAGACACCAACACCTGGATTACTATTGAAATTGTACTCGGCTAGCATGGTCTGTTGAGCAATCACATTCCAGCGCGATCGCGATTGGTCTAACCCTTTTCGTAGCCACTGTTCTTGCTCTGAGCCGGTCATCGTAGCATTTGTATCAAAAGCTTGGGGACAGCGAGGCTTAAGTCCGTCATCACAAGGTTGATTAGTGCGGTATTGCCTCGTGTCTAGCACATTGAACTCAGCTAAATTACCGAAAGTCAACCGCCGATAAAGCAGCGCGTCTGGGCCCTTGGGCAATGAACACAGACGTAAGGGCATGTGTTCGTAGTAAGCCTGGTAAGCACTAGCTCGCCGTTTTTTAAAAGCCTCTTGGGTTTGGTTGTCTTCCGGGATTAAATTGGCGTAGTTGTTGTCAACTTCATGATCGTCCCAAGTCACAATCCAGGGAAAAGCCGCATGAGCAGCTTGCAGATTCGGGTCAGTTTTGTACAAAGCGTGGCGATCGCGATAGTCTTTAAGAGTGATAATTTCTGGACTATTATGCTGGCGCGGCCCACCAGATTGTGGCCCGTATTCGTAGATGTAGTCACCCAGATGAACCACAAGGTCGAGATTTTCCTCAGCTAAATGCCGATAAGCTGTATAGTAGCCATTTTGCCAATCTTGACAGGAGACAAAAGCAAAGTTCAGTTGTTGGGTATAGCTATAAAATGCTGGTGCTGTACGAGTCCGTCCAATGGGGCTAACTTCCTTACCTGCTTGAAATTGATACCAATACCAATGGTCAGGGTTTAGCCCACGGACATCAATGTGGACTGAGTGCGCTAACTCTGGTGTTGCTAGTACTGTTCCTCGCCGCACAACCTGTTTCATGTTTTCATCAAGGGCAACTTGCCACCGCACTGGAACATTTACCAGTGGCATTCCGCCTCCAGAGAGTGGATTTGGAGCCAGTCGTGTCCAGATAACAACACCATCCGGCAAAGGATCGCCAGAGGCAACACCAAGACTGAACGGATAGCTAGAAAACCTGGAGTTAGCCAATACCGGATGCCATTGGCTAGCGATTGTTAACCCCGTTAAAAATCCTGCACCCAACAAAAAATTCCGCCTTCTGCACCGATTTGCTAGGAGGCGTGTGCTATCAATAAGTTCCATATTCACCCCTATTCAGATGTAAATACAGTTGGCATTTAGGAAGGTCAGTTGTGAAAAGCACAAATAATGGCTTGATTTGACTTGTTTCCTAATTGCTGCTCAACCAAACACAAGGAACTTAGCAAACCAGGATCAAGCAGAAATTAAGATTTTGTTAAATTTAAATTTGAATTAGGGAATTGGCACTGGGAGAATTTTGTGGGGAATTTAAACCCACCACCTAAATAGTAAATAATTTATGACAGTTAACAATACAATTTTGGGAGGGATTGAAAGAGTTAAGCACTTGCTAGCTTATGGAAAATTTGAACAAAAAATTGATGCCCTTTTAGATGCTTTTGAGTATGGGGAAGCTGGCTTAGACTTGATTATTCAAGCTTTAGAGAACTCAGAAGTTGATATTCAAGAAGCAGCTTATTGGCTACTTCAAGAAAGTGCAGAGCCAAGAGCTAAACTGGCATTACAGGCATACAACCCCTATTTATTTTTTGAGTATCTTTTTACTATTGAAAGGTATACCGATGAAGTTCGCAGGATAGCTTGTGTAGATATAAGCCAAGAGTTGCAAACCTTAGTTACTTGTAATTATAAAAACATAATTCAAGTGTGGAATATGCAAACAAAACAGGTAATATGCACATTCCAGCCAGAAGCAACGAAGGAATTTCATCAAATCGCGATCGCACCCAACAATCGCGTTTTAGGACTTTGGAATTGTAATGATTATGCTGAAGTGTGGGATCTAAAAACAAAACAAAAAATCTTCACTACACATCGGCGCTCAGATTGGTTTTGGTATATTGCCTTTAGCCCAGATGGTCAATCATTTTTAAATGCTGTTGACGGAGAAATTTTTGAATTGTGGGATATACAAATAGGAGAAATAATTTTCTATATTTCTATGTTTAATCTGGGTCAGAATTTTATCTATTCAAATTCGCAAGTTTTAGTGACTCAAGAACAAAGCTTTGACCAAAAGTATAAAATATGGGATTGGCAAACACAACAAGTAATTTGCACTTTAAGCCTTTCAGGATATATGCCTGTAATTACTGTCAGCCGCGATCGACGCTTTTTACTTAGTGGTAGTCGTGAAAATGGAACCATTAAAGTGTGGAATATTCGGACAGGACATGAACTTTGTAGTCTCACAAGTCATTTATCGTCAATTACTGGTCTTGCAATTAGCTCAGATGGACAGAAACTATTTGTTTGGAGTGGAGACAACACCGTTGAGGTGTGGGAAATTTAATTTTTCACGGTGATTTCAGATAGTTTTACTTCAAAATTCCGAATTACACTGTATAAATTACGAATTATTTAAAACCTGCCATTTCCCTGAACAATGTGCTTAACAGTGGTCAAAGTTTCCAGACTGATAAATCCCCGGCGATGACCTTTTTGATTAGACATGCCGAGAAATACTGAATCTCCCCGCGAGGGGTTACGGGAAAAACGCGGAGAAGTGTTGATGTAGGTAGAGGCACTGTTAACTCCCAAGGCAAACTGCCGACTTTCCTGGTAGGATTCAGTCACGATGGAGTCAGCATGACCACTGCTGTATTCATTAATCCAAGCGATCGCACCCTCTAAGCTATCCACCAGTTTAAAAGCTACTGTCCTCGTTAAATAAGGGTTTCCCCATTCGCCTTCTTTTACCAGCTGCAACTGAGGAAAGGATTGGACTAGTTCTGCATCTCCTTTAATTTCAAAGCCTTTTTCCATCAAGCTGTTCCACAAGACTGCTAAAGATGATGGCAAGGCTTGACGATGAATTAGTACTTTTTCAATGGCGTTGACTTGATCGGGTTCACTTTGATGACTATTAAGAATCATCCAGCGCACCATTTCTAAGCTACTATTGAGCGACCAGTAGAGGTAACAGTTACCCATCGCCGACTTTAAAACTGGGCAAGTTGCCTGTCGGACTACCTGCTGCACTAAGCTAGTACGTCCGTAGGGAATAACTAAATTCACGTACTGGTCTTGGGTGACTAGATCCCGAACAGAAGCCCCATGTTCTGCTGTGATCAGTTCTAGACAGCCAGGAGCTAGGCCAACTTCTGCGATCGCATTTTGCAGTACCTCAGCGATGACCGCGTTGGAATGGCTAGCTTCGGTACTGCCTTTGAGAATTATACAATTACCAGTTTTGATACAAAAACCCGCTGCGATCGCCCCTAAATCGGGAAACGCCTCATAAATAAATCCAATCACTCCCAAGGGCATTAATTGGGTATAACTCTGGGAATCTTCCAGTTGATAATCAGCAGTTCTGACGCGTCGCAGCGGATCTGATAATTCCCCCAACCGTTGTAAAATGTCCACTGTCATCTCTAGCCTTGTGGGAGTCAGCTTCAGCCAGTCCAATATCAATTCAGGCACTGCCATTTCCCGACTAGCCTCTAAATCCAAGGTATTGGCTTCTAGAATGTCGTCAAATGAGCGCTCAATCGCCTTTGCCATTGCCAATACTGCACGACTTCGGTCTGCTCCCTTTGTGAGCGCCAACTTTAGGGAAGCTTGATAGGCTCGTTGGGCACTAGTAATCGGTTCGGGGTGGTCATACAATTCAACAGTCATTGAGTTAACGTCTGTAGGTAAGCCAAACCATTAGTGCTGGTAAGATAGCCAATAGCACCGCCACCATTGCCCAAGCAATAATGCTGGAACCATTTGCCAATCGCAGTGCTAATGGCAGCCATATAATCACTAGCACGAAAATAATCCCCAGCGCTATAGGCAAATAGCTTTCTCCCAAGCGGGGATGGACAACATGCCAACTATTTCCCATCCAACGCCAAGCCCGTTTGTAGGGATAGGTGGTGGAAAGCTGTTCTAGGACATGACCATTATCTTCTACAACAAAGATTTGCTGACAGCGATCGCAACCAAATGCTTCTGTCAGCGTAATCGGAATTAACTGACCCCGGCGACGACAGGGACAGGGGTATTCGGTATTGAAATCGATTTTTTCGGGTTTTTGAGATTGCACAAGCGTTCTAATAACTTGAGCGTGTTTTACACGAACTACGAGAATATAATGCCTTGGTAAACACCTTAAAGGCTTCTGTCTTTATATACATAAAAAGGTGATGCAAACATTGCCCTGATTACCAACAGTAGATGCAGCTAACTTTAAGTATCCTACTAATTGCCACAGTACGGAGTTATCTATTTTTAATCTTTCCCCGTAGTTGGCGATCTTGTTTAAAAATTTCCTTCTCTTCATCTGTCGCTTTCAAGGTAATGTGGTTGCGTTTTTGGGGATTTATTATGCGCATAGGTGGCGACCACTCCTAAAGCCAATCCTTTGGGAAGGCTAGGCTCGTAAACAACACGCATTAACAAACCCGCTAATTTCCCTTTGGGTCACTATATATTACAATCAGTTATCAAGGTTAGACCGGGATTGTCTCCAATCTCTATGCCTTGGAGTTCACAGGCGTTTCCAGAGCAGAAACTGCTAAAACATATTTAGTGTCTAACTCTTTGTCCAAATATATAGATTGTGGCTAATTTTAACCGATCTGTCCACATTCGGAGCAGTTCACAAGAGTGCAGAGGTAATCTACGAACACTTCAACGCACCCTAAAAACACTAAACCTCTTAGAATTGTTAAATTCAAGAGGTTTTAGTTGGAAGCGGGTAACGCGATTCGAACGCGCGACATTCACCTTGGCAAGGTGACGCTCTACCACTGAGCTATACCCGCGATCATCACCCGAATACCAATATCTCAGATTTATCTGTAATTGTCAACCCCTTAATTTAGTCATTGGTCATTGGTCATTAGTCATTAGTCATTGGTCATTCGTCATTGGTCATTGGTCATTAGTCATTGGTCATTCGTCATTAATGAATAACAAAGGACAAATGACTAATGACGGACTAGCTGAGTTCTTCTGACTCGACAGTTAAATTGCTAACGCTGGCACTTGGAAAAGAAGGTGGCAGAGACTGGCTACTACGAGAATATGGCTCTGCTAGGTTAGAACGCAGTTGTCGCATCAGGCTAGCCATTTCTAAAGCATTCAGGGCGTAATCCCAGCCATGATTACCTTTTATGCCTGCCCGTTCTAGGGCTTGCTGCATAGTATCTACTGTCAAAATGCCAAAAATGACTGGCACCCCAGTTTGAAAGCTAGCGGCAGCAATGCCTTTAGAAACCTCTGAGGATACGTAATCAAAATGGGGTGTTTGTCCTCGAATCACTGCGCCAAGACAAATTACAGCATCATAACGATGGGAAAGTGCTAATTGGCGAGCTACTAAAGGTACCTCAAAACTTCCCGGAACCCAAACATAGTCCACCTGATTACCTTGGGGGTTAGGGTCTACACCGTGGCGTTTTAAACAATCTTGACATCCCTCTAGCAGCTTTCCGGTAACGAGGTCATTGAATCGACCAATCACCACTGCAAACCGCAAAGGCTCCGTTTGGGTAAAAGTTCCCTCGAAAACTGCCATGACTGCCTCTTTATCAACTATACTTCTGGCCAATATACATTTCTTATTTAAATGTAGAGGAGCAGGAAAGCGCGGTCAAAATTAAGTTAGTAGGAAAAAGAAAAAATCCCTTGTTTCCCTTAACCTTTGACCTAGGCTTTTCTGCCCCTCTATTTCTTATATTATGTGCCTGCGCCAGAGCGAAGCCGTCGCCTACACGACAAAAAAGTTTAACAAACCAACTAAAAACACCAAACCAATCCAGACCCCAGAACCAAGCCAGAGCAGTTTTTTAGATTCATTCCAGTTTTGGGGAGTGGCATAAGCAACCGGAACGCCTACAACGAGGACAAAAGACAACACTACTAGACCGATCAAGGCAAATTGGAATATTATGGTCATTTTTGCTTCTCCCAATACAGCGAAATACTAAGGATAGAATATCCTAAAGGGCGACACTGACACTTTCTTATTATTTTTAAGCTAGCAGAAATTGCAACATTTTTGTCATTTGTCCTTTGTCTAAACACCAATGACTAATGACTAATGACTCTTAACTATGGATTTAATTCTTTGCCACACAACAGCAGATTTTGACGCATTAGGAGCAGCAGTAGGGTTGACGCGCCTACTATCGGGAAGCAAGATTGTGCTACCTGGCGGCTCTCATCCTACTGTACGGGATTTTTTAGCATTGCATCGGGATGAATATCCACTGATTGAACGCCGTTCGGTGAATCCAGAAAAAATTCGCTCTCTGACCGTGGTGGATACACAGCAACGCGATCGCTTGGGTAAAGCTGCCCAGTGGTTTGATTTACCTACTGTAAGAGAGATTATAGTTTATGACCATCACTTAGGACAAGAATCAGATATTTCTGCCACGCGATCGCATATTGACTCAGTAGGAGCCACCACAACTTTAATCGTCGAGCAATTGCAACAACAGGAAATTTCCTTGACTGCTGCCGAAGCAACTGTGATGGCTTTGGGTATCCACGTTGACACTGGCTCTTTGACATATGACCAGTCCACACCACGAGATGCTTTAGCTTTGGCTTGGTTGATGCAACAAGGGGCTAGTTTATCAGTAATTTCCACCTACCGTGACCCCGGATTATCTCCGCAATTGCAGCAGCTATTAACTGAATCTCTGGAAAGTTTAGAATATGTCTGTGTACATGGATATACGGTTGCTTGGGTAACTTTGAAAACTGAGGCTTTTGTACCAGGGCTATCGAGCCTAGCTTCGGAACTTGTGGAATTAACCGAAATTGATGCCCTACTGCTGGCTAATGAGTATCCTTTAGGTGAAGAGGATTCACGGTTAACTGTAATTGGGCGATCGCAAATTCCCAAAACGAATCTTAACCTATTATTCCAACTCTTGGGTGGCGGCGGTCATTCGCAAGCCGCATCGCTAAATCTCAGGGGAGTTGATTCGCAAGCAATATTAAAACAACTCCTTGACGGGATAAAAGCACAAATTCCCCATCCCCTCACTGCTAGGGATTTGATGTCTTCTCCTGTCCGCACGATTCTGCCTGAAACCACAATTGCCGAAGCCCAGCGCATTTTATTACGCTATGGACACTCTGGTTTATTCGTAGTTGATACTCAAGGGCAACTAGTAGGTATTATTTCGCGGCGGGATATTGATATCGCCTTACACCACGGATTTAGTCATGCGCCAGTCAAGGGCTACATGACCAAGAATCTCAAAACGATTACACCAGATACGACATTGCCACAAATTGAGTCGCTGATGGTGACTTATGATATCGGAC
The DNA here is from genome assembly GCF_034530895.1 of Nostoc sp. DedQUE08. NCBI lineage: Bacteria > Bacillati > Cyanobacteriota > Cyanophyceae > Nostocales > Nostocaceae > Nostoc > Nostoc sp. DedQUE08. The sequence goes on along the minus strand of NZ_JAVRCD010000022.1, from coordinate 46,027 downwards.
GCTTACCAGTATTGGAAAATGGGCAGTTAATGGGCATTGTGACGCGTACTGATGTCTTGCGGGAATTACATCAAGAAAGGGATGAAGACCAAGAGGGACAAAAATTCAAAATTCAAAATGACGCTCACGGACTCGCTAACGCTGCGCTAACAAAATCTAAAATTCCTCTCAGCACTGAATTGCAAAATCGCCTTGCTCCCCAACTGTGGCAATTACTCACTACAGCATCGCAAGAGGCAGAAAAACGGGGTTGGCATCTTTATCTAGTGGGCGGTGCGGTGCGGGATTTGCTATTAACAGAAGCAGTAGCGGGCACTTTGATGATTAAAGATATCGATCTTGTGGTTGATGGCTTTCATAAATCAGCAGATGTCGGTGCTGGTGTGGAATTAGCCAAGGCACTCCAACAACTTTACCCTACGGCTCGCTTAGAAATCCACGGGGCTTTTCAAACTGCGGCTTTGCTGTGGCACAAAGACCCAGAATTAGATTCTTTATGGGTAGATATTGCCACCGCTAGAACAGAATTCTATCCTTATCCAGCCGCAAATCCAGAAGTTGAGGCGAGTTCTATTCGTCAAGATTTGTATCGCCGAGATTTTACCATCAACGCCCTCGCCTTGCGCCTGACTTCTCCTCGGACTGGTGAATTACTCGATTTTTTTGGTGGATTACTAGATTTACAAGCTAAACAAATTCGGGTTTTACACGCCAACAGCTTTATCGAAGACCCCACCCGCATTTTTCGTGGCGTGCGCTTTGCCGTGCGCTTCGGATTTCAGATAGAATCGCAAACTGAAGAGTTTATCCGCTATGCCATCAACAGTGGTGTTTACGATCGCACTGCTCAAGAGAATAGCAGAACTCCAGCCCTGCAAACTCGACTGAAAACAGAACTAAAACATATCCTAGAAGCCCCCTACTGGAAATCGGCTTTGCAGTTGCTAGATAACTTAGAGGCATTGCAATGCATCCATCCTAGCCTGAAGCTAGATGTGGAAGTCCTACGACAATTACGTTTGCTAGAACGCTGTTTGCGGCGATTTGACCCACAACCAACCCTCATTCATTGGGAAATGCGTTTAGAAACGTTAATCGCCCATCTAACACCAGAATATCGGGCAAAAGTGGCAAAAAATCTGCAATTGCAAGAAGATGGCATTAAACGCTTGCAAAACTTGGTTTGTGCTCAAACTGAAGTAATGGAATCTTTGCCTAAGTGCCAAAGTCCTAGTCAAGTAGTACAGTTATTGCGACAGTATGATTTACCAATGCTGATTTTAATTGCTGTGCAAAGTTTGCGATCGCTTAGACATCAGATTTGGGAATATTTAACTGTTTGGGCTAATGTGCAGCCACTACTGAATGGCAATGATTTAAAGAAACTGGGTTACAAACCAGGGCCTCAATATCGACAAATATTAGATGATATGCTTGCAGCTACCTTGGATGGAGTAATTAAAGATAAGACTGAAGCTAAGGAGTTTTTAGCACAACACTATCCTAAATGAAATAGCTCTGGTCTAAATTGTATCTGGATTGATATTTAACTCCCGCAGTTTTGCTGCTAAACGTTCAGCTTTTTGTTCGGCTTGTTCAGCTTTTTGTTCAGCTTGTTCAGCCTTTTGTTCGGCTTGTTCAGCTTTTTGCTGTACCTGTTCTGCCGTTTCTTCTGGCGTTGGTACTAGTTGTCCATCTCGTGTAAAAAACCGCAATAAACCTTCATAAACTCCTAAGTATAACCCTAGCTGATGACTCCACAAATACCCTTCTTCACTTGCTTGTAGAGGTTGATATTCTCCATCTATTAAATGAAATCCCGCAAATTCTTGTGTGTAAGGGTCGAACCAAAAATAGTCGGGTGTGCGGAAAGTATCTTGATAAATTGTTTTCTTTAAACCTTTGTCAGTATTAGCTGTTGAGTTAGATAAAATTTCTAGAATTACATTCGGATATTTACCATCTTCTTCCCAGACTACCCAACTTTTGCGGGTTTTACGTTCAGTTCCCAGCACAACAAAAAAGTCTGGCCCCCGGAAGTATTCTGATTTGCGTTGGCGCGGACTGTAGTAGATAGTCAGATTTCCCGCCGCATAGAAATCATTTCTATCTCGCCACAACCATTCCAGACAGGTTAAAAGTAAAATTATTTGCCGTAAATGCAGTTCGCTTTCCAAGGGAGGTTCGTCACTATATAAATCACCAGGGGGAAATATAATATCTTGGCAGATGCCTTCTTGAGAATCTAATTCTTGAGCAATGGTCATAGAATGGATATGGCATCAAGTAGTTATAAATTTACTTTAGCAGTTTTGTAGTTAGCGGTCGCCTAGCGTACCGTAGGTAATCGCCTATTTGTAGGGTAAGGGTAAATAAACTATTCTGTCTTGATATTCATCGTCTTCTGATGCCAAAGCAACTATTATGAGTTCTTCTATATTTTCACCAATACTTAAATTTTGATTGAGGATAAAAATTCCTGGTACGTGACGATTAACAGTAATATGTTCAGCTAAATGTACTGGCATAGAAGTTCAGTTGTTTGTCACTAATATAAAATTATTATTCTCACACCAACACAGGATTTCTGGATCGAGTGTACTTTTTGGTGGAGTTCTTGATTCTCCTACCACTTCGATCGCAATATCAGGTTCTCGTAGTCTAATTTGATTTGGATATATAGGATTGACATTTTCATCAATCAGATATTGCAGTATCATGCTTGCTGTTTAGCTTGTCTTTGAATTCGGAGTTGGCGCAGTTTTTCTGACACTGGCGGGGGATTAAGCCTCTGTTGTTCTCGCATTCTATAACCGTGTTCTATCCAGTTTTTGATGTAAGCACTGACATTTTCTTTGTTTTGCAAATAATAAAGAATTGTTGCATATACTTGCTCTAAAGATATTGTTTGATAATTTTGGGCAATTTCTTCTGGAGAACGTCCACAATCAATGTATTCATAAAGAATTGTTTCAATACCGATTCTTGAGTCTTTCAGTCTAATGTCTTCAGAAGAGAGAAAGTTGAAATACTCTGCGATATGCTTGGTAGACATAGATTGACCTATATTCATAGTTAGTTATTATATATAGTAATCTTTTTGCTCAAGCGATAAGCTTGACGGCATAGCGATCGCTTACCGCACTACATTAAGGCTTGGGAAAAAAAGGCTTCGCATTCTTAAGTTAGACACAAAAAAAGAGAGTGCGATCTTATCTTTGTCACAAACAAGACTAGATCCCCGACTTCTTAAACAAGTCGGGCATCTGTTTGATTACAGTTTAATTAAAGTTCTTCATACTGGCGATATTTAGTAATTAATCTACGTCTTTTTAGGGGTGAAAAAAGCAGCATGGAAAGTGCGGATAAACTGGTTACTGTTAGTGCTAACAAAATAAATTGATTTAGAAAGCTTGCTATTATCCTAGTTCCTACAGTAGCTCCAAATCCTAATGTTAGTAGTATTAGTACTGTTGTAAATGAGTCTTCAGCCAAATTTATAACCCAATCCCTAGCCCAACCCACAGCCTCACCCACAGCCCAACCCGCAACCAAACCCACAACCCAACCCATAAACCAACCCACAAACCAACCCACAGTCCCAACCACAACCACACCCACATCCCTACCCATAAACGCACCCACAAGAGTATTTAAGACAAAATCAAACTGCTGTAAGTCTTTCTAGTAGGGCTGGGGAGTGTGGAAATAGAAAAAGCGATCGCATTCTCACTTTCCGAAATACCTTAGTGCTACACTGTAGTCAATATCAAACCTCATCACAACTCCAATGAGATAGCACAAATGAAGTAGTACCAAACACCTGTTGCACTAAAGCAACAAATGTCAACGAAGAATAAACGCAACTAGTTTGACAGGGTTACTTCACATAGTCATGCACTAAAAATATTGTCATCATTCCTATCTATATAGAACCGTTTGACGATTGTCTGCGGCTGAGTTTTTTTTGTGTCTAATTTACCCGTAAATTTTGGAAATATGCGGGTGGAAGTTTGCGAATTGAGGTTTGAGAATAATGCCGAAAAAATCAATATTGTTAGCTGAGAATTTAGCCTATGACCTCAGCGTAGATAGAACTTTGTTTCAAGGAGTTCATGTGAATATCGACGCGGGCGATCGCATTGCTTTGGTTGGTCGCAACGGGGTAGGAAAATCAACACTTTTCAAGATACTTGCAGGTCAAATTAACCGATATACAGGTTCAGTTTGCTGTAATGGTATTGTCTATTATTTGCCACAAATCAGCACTATCAGACAAGAAATTACAGCAGATACAGTACTTAATTTTTTGATTTCTATCTCTGATGAATGGTGGAAGATTGAGGATATTTTGCAAACACAATTCCACACCAAAGTTGACTTATCTTTACCAATTGCTAACTTGAGTGGTGGAGAACTTACTAAACTGTTTTTGGCGATCGGTTTAGCTCAAAAGCCAAACTTGTTATTGCTCGATGAACCAACTAATCACATGGATTTGCAAGCATTAGAAAGCTTAAGACAGTTTCTTTTGAATTTCACAGGTGCGTATGTAATTGTCTCTCACAAGCCTTTTTTCTTAGACCAAGTAACAGAAGTAACCTGGGAACTTACACCTGTTGGTTTGAAAGTATATGGAGGTAATTTTTCTCATTATCGACAACAGAAAGAAATAGAGTTAGAAGCAGCATTGCGATCGCACGAAGTTGCCAGAAAGGAACTCAAACGTACCCAAATCACAGCGATGCAAGAACAGCAACGCGCAGCCCAATCTAGTCGCAACGGTCGCGCCAAGTTTCTGAATGGTAGTATTGATAGAATGGCAGCAGGACTGATTAAAACCAAAGCTGAGGTGTCTACCGGAACTGCGAAAAAGAAACATGAAGCAGCAGTAGCAAAGGCTAATCAAAAGGTTACACAGACGAAGGTCAAAACTACCAAAGTAACGAGTATTCAGCTAGAAGAAAAAAATCAAAAACGCCGAAATCTAATTAATATCCAGGGTGCAAATCTTAGGATATCAGAGCGTCTATTGATTCAAAATATTCAACTGCATATATCATCTGGCGATCGCATAGCCATTATCGGTGCAAACGGTTCTGGTAAATCGAGTCTGGTAAAGGCAATTTTGGGAATGGAAAACCAAACAGCGGTTTTAGAATCAGGTGAGGTTTTGCTCACACCAGCGATGAAAGCTGTATATCTCGATCAAACCTACGAATTGGTAAATCGCCAATACACAATTCTAGAAAATATGCAAGCTGCCAATCCCGATCTCAGCTATCAGCATTTACGTCAACAACTGGGACACTTTCTCTTTAAATATGATGACGTTCACAAAAGCGCCTCTGTACTGAGTGGAGGTGAATTAGCAAGATTAGCGATCGCTATGATTAGTATCTCAGAAATCGATCTACTGATTCTCGATGAACCAACTAATAACTTAGATATTGAAACTGTTGAACAAATAGTAATAGGTATCAATGATTACCAAGGAGCGCTTTGGGTAATTTCCCACGATATAGATTTTCTCAGCCAGATTAACATTACCCAAGGTTTCAAGTTGAGGGAACAAACTTTGCAAATGACAACTTATTTACCAAGTACACCAGAGCAATATTATCGAGAGTTGCTGGAATACAATCAATAAAGCGATCGCCTTATGTAAATTTCTAGTAAATTTCTACCTCAACAACAGAAGCCGTAAAGCATACAGGCAAGTTATAATTCTCTTGCGGTGCAACGTAACAAAAATTTATGAGTAACCCCCTTGTACAAGCCTTTTTCGTAGGCAGAGCGGTAGCAGAAGTAGTTAATGAGCGTTTAGAGGTCGCCTTGACCGATGCTTTGAGCGATCTGGGCAAATTTGATGCAGAAGCTAGAGAGCAACTGCGCCAATTTACAGAAGAAGTTTTAGAGCGAGCAAATCGGGCAGCAGAAGCAGCTAATGCCAGTCAACCTACCCCAGGTACTGGGCAAGCCAGTTCTGATTCAGGTGACTTGCAAGCAGAGATTGATGAATTACGAGCTGAAATTGCCCTGTTACGAACAGAATTGCAACATTATCGTAGAACTTCTGCATAAATTTTAGTCATTGGTCATTGGTCATTAGTCATTAGGCTAAGAATTATGCACAAATGACAAAGGACAAAGGACAAATGACACTTAAGAAAGAATAGTTTAGGAATCAGAGTGTCTTTTCTTCCAAGTGATTCGATCGCAAACCAACGGTAAACAAAGTATATGGAACAAGGTTATTCAGAGAAGGCATACCGTTGGAATCGGGAAAAATACTCTAGCAAACGGCGTTTTGTGGACATTTGGTCTTTTGTCTTGACCTTACTGTTCAAACTTTGGCTATACAACAAATCTTGGAGTTATCCGGGAGGTGTGACTGATGTCAAGCAAGCTGCAAGACGCAAAACCCAAGCAGTCTGGATTCGCAATACTCTATTGGATTTAGGGCCAACCTTCATCAAAGTTGGGCAACTGTTTTCTACCCGTGCTGATATATTCCCTGGTGAATATGTAGAAGAACTAGCCAAGTTACAAGACAAAGTACCGGCATTTAGCTATGAGCAAGTAGAAGCGATCGTTGAGAAAGAACTAGGCAAGAAAATTCCTGAACTTTTCCATAATTTTGAACCTATTCCCTTAGCTGCTGCTAGCTTGGGGCAAGTACACAAAGCTATACTACATACTGGAGAATCAGTTGTTGTTAAGGTGCAACGTCCTGGGCTAAAGAAGTTATTTGAAATAGATTTACAGATTCTCAAAGGAATTACCCGCTACTTTCAAAACCATCCCAAATGGGGACGTGGACGAGATTGGTTGGGTATTTACGAAGAATGTTGTCGCATTCTTTGGGAAGAAATTGATTATCTTAACGAAGGTCGTAACGCCGATACTTTTCGCCGGAACTTTCGCGGCTACGATTGGGTGAGCGTCCCCAGAATATACTGGCGTTATGCTACTTCCAGAGTGCTGACTTTGGAATATCTCCCTGGAATTAAAATTAGCCAATATGAAGCTTTAGAAGCAGCAGGTTTAGATCGAAAAGCGATCGCTCGTCAAGGTGCTCAAGCCTACTTACTACAATTGCTCAATAGTGGCTTTTTCCACGCCGATCCTCATCCAGGCAATATTGCCGTTAGTGCAAATGGTGCTTTGATATTCTACGATTTCGGCATGATGGGGCGGATTAAGTCCAACATCCGCGAAGGATTGATGCAAACACTGTTTGGTATTGCCCAAAAAGATGGCGATCGTGTTGTGCAATCTTTAATAAATTTAGGTGCGATCGCCCCAACTGATGATATGGGCCCAGTACGGCGTTCCGTCCAGTATATGCTGGATCATTTTATGGATAAGCCCTTTGAGAACCAATCAGTTGCAGCAATCAGTGACGACCTTTACGAAATAGCTTATAATCAGCCATTTAGATTTCCAGCAACTTTCACTTTCGTGATGCGAGCCTTTTCTACTTTAGAAGGGGTAGGTAAAGGCTTAGATCCAGAGTTTAACTTTATGGAAGTTGCCAAACCTTATGCAATGCAACTTATGACCGATATGAATGGTTCTGAGGGGAATAGCTTTCTTAACGAATTAAGTCGTCAAGCAGCTCAGGTAAGTAGTACCGCCTTTGGTCTACCACGTAGATTAGAGGATACACTAGAGAAGCTAGAGCAAGGAGATATGCGCTTGCGCGTTCGGTCTATAGAAACTGAACGCCTGCTGCGACGACAGAGCAGTATTCAGCTCTCAATAAGCTATGCTCTGTTAATCAGCGGTTTCACGCTTTCAGCTACTATTTTAGTGGTTAAGGATTATGTATGGTTAGCACTGCTGCCTGCTTTAATTGCAGCTGCGCTTTCAGCGATCACGATCCGATTACTTTTACGCCTCGACCGTTACGATCGTATGTATTAATTGTTGCAAAAAATTTATGAAACTTAATTTCACGGGTTTTAGCGATCCGGGACTTATTCGTTCTAATAATCAGGATGCTTACTATATAGACCCAGAAGGACGATTTTTCGTTGTTGCCGATGGTATGGGTGGTCATGCCGGAGGTGAAGAGGCAAGTCGGATTGCTACTGAAGAAATTCAGGCGTATTTGGTAGCAAATTGGGAAACTTCTAAGTCTTCTCAAGAATTACTAGAGCAAGCTTTGTGGGGTGCCAATGAAGCGATTTTGCAGGATCAGCAAAATCATCCCGAACGCGCCGATATGGGGACAACTGTTGTAGCAGTAATTTTTCGCTCCCCAGAGTCGCCTTGGTGCGCTCATGTTGGCGATTCGCGGCTGTATCGCTTCCGCGAGTCGCACTTAGAACAGGTGACGGAAGACCACACTTGGGTAGCACGAGCAATCAAAATCGGTGACATCACCTTAGATGAAGCACGATTACATCCTTTTCGCCATGTATTATCGCGTTGTTTAGGGCGTGAAGACTTGCATCAAATTGATGTACAACCACTAGATGTAAAAGTTGGCGATCGCTTGCTGTTATGTAGTGATGGTCTTACAGAAGAACTTGTCGAGCAGAAGATTGCTAACTGCCTCCAAAATAGTCCTTGGCTTGATAAAGCCGCCATCTCTCTTGTTGAGGCTGCCAAAGAGCATGGAGGGCACGATAACATCACAGTTGTCATCGTCTCGCTTGAAGAAAATAGTCATTAGTCATTAGTCATTAGTCATTGGTCATTAGTCGATTTGGTAACTTTAAACAAATGACAAAGGACAACTGACAAAGGATAAATGACAAATCCGGTAAATATACTCAGTAATTTGTTCAGCGTGAGCATTTTTCCTTTTTACAATTTGATACAAATATTTTTAGCCTCTAAAATCACCCAAAGAGGATAAATTTGTATAAATTAGTAAATTGACATCTTGCACGTAATAAGGTAAAGCGACTATAATTCACGCTTATTACCATTAATTCCCCAACCTCCTTACAATTTCCCTCCTCCGAAGCTTCTTCCACCCTTGCGGAGACAGCATCTTAGGCTTTTTAAACACAAAGACTAAGACAGGTTTTACATAGCACCAAATATTCTCTTTAAAAGATATTTGTGCAAAACAGGAAGGAATAAGGGAGGTAGTTATACCTATCTAAGACCAAATAGAGCTTATTTTCCGGAATATGGTTCAGCTGACTTGGGTGGTATATCAGTAGGATTAGGTGCAAGATATCAAAGCAGAAAAAAGTCCACACTTTGGATGTGGGCAATCTGTCAAACAATTGTTATCTTTCGTAATACGGAGGAACAAATGTTGGACAGATATAAGTCCAAATATTATCCCATTTGGACTTCTGTGAGCGATATCACCTTTACGCGTTGTTTTTTCGGAGTAATTATGAATCAACCAATGAAACTATCCTTGGAACAGCAATTCAGCATCTGCTCATTTGCTACTCAGGTGCAAAATATGAGCCACGATCAAGCTAAAGATTTTTTAGTCAAGCTCTATGAGCAAATGGTCGTGCGCGAGGCAACTTATCAAGAGCTTCTTAAACACCAGTGGGGCTTAGATTCCGGTTCCACTATGGCATAGAGTCGTTCTAATGTCGCAGTGGGCGACCTCCTTCTCTTGCTTGGTTCCAAGGAGGAAAAGAGCTGGGGATGCCGGGGCGTCAACTTCGATAAGTAATTCCACAATAATATGGCGCAAAAGTTCAATTCCCGAAATTAACTAAGAATGAGTAAACATTGTCTACGGCATATCTGATGAAGTCTAGACTAACTTTAGCATTGCAGGGTAAAACTCTTGTTTGCTTTAGCCAAACTTTTTGTTGTTTCGTCTAATGAGGGAATCACACCTGCACAAATTGACAATCCACTGGAATATTTGCAGAGGAAGATTCAGAGATAATTTATATACTACTGCTTTAGCAGCTAGTGATTTCACTCTTTATACATATAACTAGAAGTTACATCTTTATATATATTTTGTTTATAAAACGTTACATTGTGAGAGCGACCACCTATGAAACACGTAACATTAAGAAATTATGCCTAGCTGGAAAGATCGTATGGAGAATCTGTATCTATACTTTCCAGTTTTGTTATAATCTGAGGCTTAATCTTTTCGTACTCGTTTTTGAGTAAACTTTTACTAATTTGCGGGTCGGCAGAGGACATCAAGGTATTGCTGATTGCGACCCACTCTTGCAGTCGTTGCCGCTGGGCAGAAGCGACGCTGGAAAGTAAGATGTGGGTACAGGGATTTGGTGCTTCTCGTGCAAAGAATAAGAGGCGGTAGTAACCTGTGTGCTGTAGTAACCGAGCAATTTCTTGACCAAGGCTGGTTTTGAGATCGAGATAATAAGGCAACCATTTAGCGCCATGCTTGCGATTGTAGATGACAGTAATCCATAGGAGCATGGGATGGGGGATAGAGATGAACAGAAATTGGTTATAGCGTGTACAGAGTAAGCGTTTTTGAATTTCTTCTTGCGGTAGCATCACCCACAAAGCTGGTAAAACCTCCCCATTGGTATGAATGGGCTGGGGAAACACAATATCGGCAATTGGTTTATTTTTGGGCCAGGAAATGGCACGAGCGATTTCATCGTTTGACCAGGATACCCGCAAATCGGCTTTGGTCTTTTGTTCAAGCTCAGTGCTAGCTGTAGTAGTAGGAACGAGGGAATGGCTGGCTTGCTGAATTTTGCGTGTATGCTCAGGCTTTTCTAAAGATGCTAAAACTCTGAGGATTTCAGTAATACTTTGGGGGCGATCGCGTGCTACTTTAGCTAGACAACTCATCACCAAATTTTCAATTTCTTTTGGTAGTTCTAATCCAGGCACAGCCTCAGAAAAAGAACGTGGTTTTTGATAGTGATGTGTTTTATACCACGCACCAAAAGAGTGAGTTGGTGCCACCAGTGGCATTTTGCCTGTGAGCATCTCAAACATCATGACGCCCAAACTATAAATATCAGCACGGTTGTCTAATTCTTTACCCTCCATCTGTTCGGGAGAAGAATAAGCCAATGTCCCCAAATAAAATTTTGTATGGTCGCCATCTGACTGTAATAACTTAGCAATACCAAAATCTAGAACCTTGACCAATTCTCCAAAACTGGGATCTTGAATCACCAGCATATTGCTTGGTTTGACATCGCGATGGATAATTGGGCAAATAGCGCCATCAACCGGGATGCCATCATGGGCGCACTGTAACCCTAAGCTGAGTTGACGCGCCATACTGAGGAATCTAGCTAAAGGTAATCGTTGCTTGCGAATAATATTGTTCAGGCTTTGTCCTTGTAAGTATTCCATAACGTAGAACGGGGTGTTATTGTCATCTACGCCGTAGTCCATAACTCGGACAATATGGATACTTTTTTGCCCTAGTAAAGCACAGGTTTTTGCTTCTCGCTCAAAACGGTCTTGCAATCGCATCTTTTCATTTTGGATTGATAGAGCCAGAAACTTAACTGCAACAGGTACACCTCCCAACAATGTATCTTTAGCACGATAAACCCGACCCATTGCTCCAGTACCGATTAACTCTTGGAGTTGGTAGCGTTTGCTGAGTAAGCGACCAATGTTGGGGTCTGACATAGAAAATTCGACTCCAAAAGCAGTTTGTAAATATTTGGGAGGACAAGTGCATTCAAAAATTGTGGTGTAGTTTTAGTTTGCCCAATTTTGACTAATGCGCTATCACTCTTGGCATCTCCTTTTCTCTACGAGACGTTGGTTTGTGTTGGGAGAAGACGGCATTAGTTTGGCTACACCAGGACTTACGCAACTGATTAAGCAATGGCGTGCGGAGCGCGCCGACTGCCTAAAAACTAAGCCATTGACATAGCAATATCTGGACGTTTTAACTGCCCAATTAAATAATTTGACAACTAGCCATGTTTAATTTGATAAACCTGTCTTTGTAGGTTAACAAACCCTTAAATTCGCATTAGTTCACGAAGATAGACTTAGTTTATGTAATAACGAATTATATTCACCCAATACTTTTAAAAAATTTTCTGATTACCTAACAATCTTTTTAATCTTCAAGCTAATTATTACTATGTAATAATGCATTATTCATTGGTAAACTGTAATATTTAAGTGTTGTTTTTTCGTTTTTCCTGTTGATTAGGATATATATCAAAACTTGATTTATTATTCATTATATAATATTGAATTCGACGCTCGACAATACTATGAAATCTGGACATAAAATCATAAAAGAAACCCGGATATTTCCTGATTCCTGTGAATGCTGTTAACCATTTTCTTTGTTTTATAGGTTCTACAACTTGAAGATAAGCTAGATTTTTCTTATAGACTGAGAGATTATAAGATAGAGCACGCATTAGAGTAGGATTATTTTTCACAATGTCTTGTTGCATGAAAGAAGTAGTAGTTTTGCAGTATTGATTTAGACGTGGTAATTGGCTTTGATATACAAGAGAACCAGGGCGTGAACGGTAGAAATAATAGGGTTTTGGCTCAATAAAAAACCTAGCTCCTTTGATTAAGCATTTCATGTCAATCCAAAAATCTTGACCCATTCTAATTTCTTCATCGTACTCGATGCAGTTCTTAATCAGGAATTCTCGTTTGAATAGAGGCTTGCTTAAGCCAAGATGCAACCCTGGTTGCCCATAGACATCAGTTTCTACAAAATAAACGATATCAATTTGGAAGATTTTATCTATACGTTCTCCACTTTCTTGAATCAATGTACTCCAAGGAGATGTTGTACCGTCTTCGATCAAATAAACATCATCAGCAATCATGTCTGCATTTGTTTGATTTGCCAGAGACACAAGATTTTCTAATCTTTTGGGAGCATACCAATCATCTGAATCAAGTACAGCAATCCATTCTCCTTGGGCTGCTCTGAAGGCGCGATTACGTGCCGCCGCCGCTCCAACATTTTGCTGATTAACTATCACTTTGAGACGTCGATCGGTGAAACTTTTAGCGACTTCTACAGTTTTATCACTTGAGCCATCATCGACCATGATAACTTCAATGTCAGTGAGTGTTTGCTTTAAGGCTGACTCTATTGCCTTTCCAATATAAGTTTCAGTATTGTAAGCAGGGATAATAACAGAGACTTTAGGATTCACGAAACTGAACTCCTGACACATGGTTAGGTAAAATACTAAAATCCTGACCATAATTTGATCGTTTCTTTTTTACTATACAACTCAGTAGGTCGGTAAGAATATACGATGAGTGGTTAAAGTCGGGTAGGAGATATTAGGCGTTGGTAAACCAGTGCGTTGCCAGAGTTCTTTGAACGGCAGTTTTTGGCTTAGAAGAACAGCAAAGCGGTGAGGTAGGGCTGCTTTTAAGCTGACTGACGCTCTAGGCTAGCTTCCATTGTGCTAGTTAAAAAATGACCAGCCAAGATACCACTACTGAGGTAATATGTATCTTGCGAAATCCGGTGTAGGGTTTCAAAACCACTACGACGCTGACGATCGCCTAGTACCCAGTAACGCTGTACGATAGTATCCAGACCAATCCAGCCTTCGCCTTCAACCTGCCCCAAAATATTATGTTGTAGTAAAAAAGTATACTGACGCTCTCCATCATGCAACCGTCCCTTATATTGGAGAGAGATTTCAGACCGATCGCTACCTGGAAATATCAGTTTTGTGGCCATAGTAAACCAGTTATCTCGATTCCAAGCTACCAATGTCATACCCTTGACGCTGATTGGCGTACCATTACGTTCCAGCCAATTTCCTTGCATTGCCCAGCGTCCTGGTTCCAATAAAAAAGTATGAGCCACCTTTTATTCCTTGTCTTGCTTGAGTGCTGCCAAGACTACAGTTATAGCAGTGCTAAGTTGCGTTAGCGATAGCGGGACGTTTAGCCTATAAAGATAGTAGCTTTGAATATTGATAAAGACGGTGCTAAGTTGCGTTAGCGATAGCGGGACGTTTAGCCTGTGGAGAATGGAGAAATTTTTTATCTTGTTTATTGTTCTTGACTCAGAACTGACCTTGGTAAATTTCTCCCAAAAGTACTTCTTGAGGTGCACCAGTGGCAGCAGGTAAGTTGCCAGGAATACCCAAATGTCGCCAGTAGGCTAAAACCGCGAAGGCGATCGCTTCTTTAAAATCTGCACTCAAGCCGACTTCATCTGTTGTGGAGACTGGTATCGATCCTAACAACAACTGTAACCTTTGTTTCAAATAAAGATTGCGACTACCACCACCACATAATAATACTCGTTGTGGCATTTCTGGCAAAAAAGAGCGGTAACTATGAAAAATTGAAGCAGCTGTAAGTTCTGTGAGAGTTGCCAGTACGTCAGCAGGATTGAGTTGGTATGCTTGAGCATCTTTTAAACACTGATGCAAGTAAGTCACACCAAATAATTCGCGTCCAGTGGATTTGGGCGGCGGTAGATGAAAGTAGTCTTGGTTGAGCCATTGTTCTACTAATTGATGGCAAGGAGTACCACTTGCTGCCCAATTGCCATCTTCATCATAAGTTTTAGCACCACCGCTTAAATGCTCCACCGCAAGATCCAACAGACTATTTCCTGGGCCAGTATCCCAACCACGAATTTTTGAGAGCCAGTCTCCATGCCGAGGCGGAATATAAGCAACATTGCCAATACCACCAATGTTTTGAATACAACGCCCCTCCTGGGGATGACTGAGTAAATAAGCATCGACTCTAGGCACGAGAGGCGCACCATGACCACCAATAGCAATATCAGCAACGCGGAAGTTACTCACAGTCGTAATGTTCATAAGATGTGCAATTAATGCACCTCGCCCTAGTTGAAGACTATAACCCAAAGGACTGCCCAATGCTGTTAACGGATAGCTAGGGTTTAGCCCGTGGGTAGCGATCATTTCTCTCCCCCTGCTCCCCTGCTCCTCATCTCCCTCTGCTCCCTCTTTGGGTGGTCGATGATAAACCGTTTGACCGTGGGAACCAATGAGAGTGGCGCGCTGATGACCAATTTGAATATTTTGGGCGGCTTGGGCAAAGACTTGGGCGATCGCATCATCTATTTCCGCTAATTCTGCCATTGAGATGGCAACGCCTGCACCAACTGCTAATATTCTTTCTCTGAGTTGGGCTGGATAAGGATATGTTGCCCCGGCTAGCAACTCAACTTTGAGATCCAATTCTGTACCGGAAATCTCTACCAACGCAGCGTCTATGCCATCTACGGATGTGCCACTAATTAAACCAATAACGCGAGTAGGGACAACAGCTTTTTCAGTTGGATGCATCGGTCAAAATTCTTTTGTTGATTGCAAGAGTTTAGTTTAATTCATGTTAATAGCTATGTCAAAACACTCAGGTTGCATAGTTAATTACAGAAGAAAAAGTAAATATAGCGACGGAAGAATCTCAAAACCAATAGCAATACCACGAATCTATTTATATTTATCAGGAAACAAAGAATTTAAAACAATTTTGTTTGTTATCTTAATTGCTCCTTAATCAGGACAACATCCGAAGATACAAATTCTTAATATATGCAGGCTAACTTTACAACTTTTTTAATTTCAGATAAATAACAGATATACTATCCACTTTTTCTGCAAGTGAAACTACTGATTTCTGTTCAAGAATAGGGCAAAATGTTGGCTAAATATAGGAATTTTTCAATAAATACAAATCCAGTAGTTTCATCCTATTGTTTCTTCTAGAAGACACTACATAATGAATCCAAGTCGCAAACGAACTTTTCAACAATTAAAAATACAGAATTTCAAGATTATGTCTTTTACAAAAATTGCTTGTATCGCTGCTCTATCTTTATCTGCAATCTCCTCATTTATCTATGCAGGTTCTGCCCAGGCTATTTCCTTCCAAATAACCACTGGCATTGCAGGCCCTAATGGAGAAACTGACCAAGGTGCTTTTTCTGAGTTTACTCAACTTCCTGGTACGACAACTGTTAACTTCAATAATGGTCAAGCACCAACCACTGGTTTTGCTAAATACTCATTTGAGAATAACAGTGGAACCAGCAGTGTGAGGTCAGATGTATGGGCACCTGCTGGGGCAAATGGTGAGGTCAATAATGGGAAGTATTTGGCAGTTTTCAACGGCGATAAAGTCACAATTAACCTTGCAAGTTCCCTCAATTATTTCGGTATTGACTGGGGAGCTATTAGTTCTGGTAACGTTTTTTCCTTCTACAATGGCGATAATTTAATCAAATCATTTACAACTGAGGATGTGAACCCAGTTGCTCCAATTCGTGCATCACAGCATGGCGGTGAAGGAAATGGCTACCTTCACTTCTACTCAGATAGTAGCAACGACATTTTCAACAAGATTGTCATTACCCAAACAGGTGGTGGTGGATTTGAAAGCGACAACCATTCTTTCCATCTAGGAACTGACAAATTTACAGGTTTTGACCCTAAGTCTGTTCCTGAGCCTAGTATTACATTAGGTATGCTGGCTGTAGGTGGTATGTTTCTACGCAAGCGCAAGAACGAAAAGTTACAAACTGTAAGACAATCTCATTAAACATATCAATCTGAACTCAGTAAGATTTTCTCTATAGTCTAACCTTAGCCTGTAGAAGGATTTCAAAACTTAGTTAATATAAAATGCAACTCAGGGTGAGTTTACTTAGGTAAACTCGCCCTAATCCATTTGCCATTTATAATCGGGGCTTCTTCTACAGTCAATGCTACGCGCAGCAAGCTAAGAAAATTTTCTTTAACTAGACTTTTTATTCATGCAAAATTGGGAGAAGGGGTTGAGGGATGTAGCAAGATCCCGTAAGGTGGGCAAATTTTACATTTCATTTGTGCAAGAGGTCTACTCAATACTGCTTAGAGCTTAACCAGACTGTATTGAGAGTGAACCGTAATTTTGACTCCTATAGGTTATTGCATGAATAAAATATACGTGGATTAGTTTAGATATAATAATGACTCATTCTTTGTTGTCCTAACTGGAGAAATTAATGGGTCGCGCCAAAAAGGTTGTCCTGGCATATTCTGGCGGAGTGGATACCTCAGTTTGCATCCCCTACCTTAAGCAAGAGTGGGGTGTGGAAGAGGTGATTACCCTAGCAGCAGATTTAGGTCAGGGAGATGAATTAGAGCCAATCAGAGAAAAAGCTCTGAAATCGGGTGCAAGTGAATCCCTAGTGGCGGATGTCAAAGACAGCTTCGTTAAAGATTACGCCTTTGGAGCGATTCAAGCCAACGCCCTTTATGAAAATCGTTATCCTCTAGGAACCGCCCTAGCTCGTCCACTGATTGCCAAAATATTAGTAGAAACAGCCGAAAAATATGGTGCTGATGCGATCGCTCACGGTTGCACTGGCAAAGGCAACGATCAGGTTCGCTTTGATGTCTCTGTCACCGCCTTAAACCCCAACCTGAAGATCCTCGCACCAGCCAGAGAATGGGGAATGAGTCGTGAGGAAACGATCGCTTATGGGGAAAAGTTTGGTATTCCCTCACCAGTTAAAAAATCTTCTCCCTATAGTATTGACAAAAATTTGCTTGGTCGTAGTATTGAAGCTGGTTTACTCGAAGATCCTTCATTTGAGCCACCAGAAGAAATTTATGAGATGACCAAAGCGATCGCTCACACTCCCAACGAGCCAGAGTACATTGAAATTGGTTTCCAGGGTGGTATCCCCACAACTCTCAATGGAATAGCTAAAAAGCCAGTTGAGCTAATTGAAGAACTCAATCAGGCGGTGGGAAATCATGGCATCGGACGGATAGATATGATTGAAAACCGTCTGGTGGGGATCAAATCGCGGGAAATCTACGAATCACCTGCAATGTTGGTGCTAATTCAAGCACATAGGGATTTAGAAAGCTTGACGCTAACAGCAGACGTTACCCATTACAAGCGTGGGATTGAAGAAACTTACAGCCAAATTGTTTACAACGGTTTGTGGTACAGTCCACTCAAAGTTGCACTCGATGCTTTTATTCAAAAGACACAAGAGCAAGTCTCTGGAACTGTGCGAGTGAAGTTGTTCAAGGGCAACTCTACGATAGTTGGGCGTTCGAGCGATAATTCTCTCTATACTCCTGATTTGGCAACCTACGGAGCCGAGGATAAATTTGACCACAAAGCCGCTGAAGGCTTTATATACGTTTGGGGACTACCGACTCGCATTTGGTCAAAGCAGATTAGGGGTTAAGAGTTAGGAGTTGGGAGTTAGGAGTTAGGAGTTAAAAAAGCAAAATACAAAAGTAAAAGTTAAAAAAATTCACTTTTTACTTTACTCTTTACTCCTCACTCCTCACTTAGTTTATGCTTGACTTACTCTTCTGCTGCACCTTTAACTTGGCGAGACTCCAGCCACAGGGGCACAATAATTAAGGCAGCGAGGATTAGTAAAGCTGCGATCGCAAATTGACCCACCCAAGCAACCAATTGTTCTAAAGAGACAATTTTGCCAGCAAAAAAAGCTAATGTCACCATCAAACTAGCCCAAGCAACTGCTCCTAGCAAGTTGTATAAAAAGAATTTTCCAAAGGGCATTTCAGCTATACCAGCTAGTGGTGCAGCAAAAACTCGTAATAATGCCAAAAAACGCCCAAAAAACACCGCTTTAGCAGCATTTTGACTAAATTGGTCTTTAATACTCAGCAGACGCACTTCAGAAATCCGAAATATGCTGCCAACTTTTACCAGAAAAGCCCAACCGCTAACTCTACCAATCCAATAGCCACAAGTGCCACCAATGACAGCACCCATGATTGCGTCACCGAGAACCAGCCAGAAATTTAGTTCATCGCTGCCAGCTAAAAACCCGCCCACTAAGGTCACGGTTTCACCAGGAAGGGGAATGCCTAAATTTTCTAGCAAAATTCCGAAAAAAATTGCCCAATACCCGTAATTATGAGCAACTTCCTGGATATTTTCTAGTGAAATCAGCTCTAAAGACATTCCACACCGCCGTCTTTACAAATTTTTACTTTTACTATATTTTTACATTTTTGCTTGTTTTTGGGTGGGGTGTCAATCAAACTAATACATAACTTCTACTCTATGGTAACTATTAACTTATGGCTATTAACTATACAATTTTTGGGCTTGATACCACATGTTCATAATTTATTAAAAAAAGATTAAAAATTTTATAGAAAATTTATAAATATCCGTTTAAATTGTGAAAATCTTGTAAAAGATACGGTTGATACCGAAATTGTTAGGCGCTTATGCCTATATTGATGAAAGTTATCACAAATTATACGACATGAATACTGAAATAATCTCTCTCAACTGTAGGACTAAAATTGCCCAAATATCTGGGTAAAAGGTCATTTTACCGTTGAAAGAGAAGAAGTATTGATGTCTTTTTCAATTTTTTGTCAAGTGTTCCAATTACCCTGTTAAATTCATGGCTTTCACACAAGAACTTCAAGTGATTTTGTTTAAACCCCAAGGAAGCATAGATTTGCAAGGCGGTAAGGCTTTGAGCGAACAAATGGCTGGAGTAGTCCCTCAAGCTTATCAACTCTGGGTTATCGACCTAGCAGAAGTTAACTTCATGGACAGCTCTGGGTTAGTTCCTTTAGTAAAAGGCTTAAAAGCTGCACGTCAGAGTGGTTGCCGCTTAGTTCTATGCAACGTACAAGCTCCTGTACGGTTGATTTTGGAACTTACCCAACTCGATACAGTGTTTGAAATTTTTCACACTTACCAAGATATTTTCACCAACGTTAAAGATAACAGTCTGATGCTAGCAGACTAACTAATAAATCTACCTATGGAAGGATGGCGGAGTCAAGCAATATTTGCATTTGTTCATATTCTTTCATATTCTCTTTAAAATAACAGTCTGGTGCTAGCAGGCTGATTTTGTTTATTGTCCAGAGAAGAATGTTGAGGGAAACTCATATCTTTGAAGCTAGGTAGTATAAATTGCATTAGTTGGAAGTCATCTACCTAAAGCAGTAAAGTCAGAAATTGCCAAAATCGATCAAATCAAATGCAACTGTTTGTGACACTCCCCAGCCTTTTAAATCCAGGGTTGTGCAAATTACTCTAAGCTAATTGTTTTATATGGGACGTAACTAGTGAAAGGAAGCAGGAGGTAAGAAAGGTTAAAATCTCAGCTTTTAGGTTATTTCTAACTTTATAGTTATTTTTGCCTCGATCTACTACTTGGATGCCTCCAAGATGTTTTGATGCACCAATTTCTTACCTCTTAGATTCCACCATAATGATAATTTTAGGCATTCTGGGGAGTCGAAATATTAGTTTGTTCGGATGCTGGGCGGGGAAAATTTGGTAAATCAATACCGCTGTGACTAGCATTGCGAGTTTTGAGTGCTAAACGGTAACTCACACTTTGCAGTTCTGCTTGCAGTTGGCGGTTTTCCCGTTGTAGCGTTGCTACCTTTTCTCTCACTGGCGTCATCCGCTCCTCAAACTTCCGACGGTAAATTTGAGGCAACTCTTGTACTACTTGCTCCAACATCCGAGTGCGGTCGGTAAGTTCTTGAACTGACTGTCGCAATTGATAAATTTCGGAGTCACGAGTTGTAATTTGCTCTTGGTAGAACGCCACCTGCTGTTCTACAGCTTGAAGTTGTTCTTGTAAAGCGTGTAACTGGGTCAGATCGCGCTCAAATTCCGGCTGCTGTGGCATAAAACTAGTGTTACCCTTTACCAGCCGGAAAAGTTCTTGAGATAGTTGTTGCACTAATTGATCGCGAAGTTGCAGCTCCTGGCGTAGCTGCGATACTTCCGTCGAGAGAACTTGAATATTAGGTGTATCAGATTGGCTCACAGTAGCTTAAAGCTCCCATTCAGAATCTTGTCCACTCTTAGGTATAACTGCGGGAGTACTACCTTTGGCAAGTATTTGTTAATTTAGCATTCCCAAACAAGTGACGAAAAAAGAAAAAGACAAAATTTTATTGAATGGGAGTGGGGATTGGGGAGTGGAGAGTTAGGAGTTAGGAATTCTTCCCCTGCTTCCCCTACTCCCTCATCTCCCTCATGCACCTCACCTCCCTACACTGTTGCAGGTGCAGCTACTTTAGTAGGCTTTTCTTTTTCCTCTTTAGGGGGTTTTTCTTCTTCAATGTCCTGCTTAATTGTCAAGTAGCGAATCACTTCTTCACTTAAACGCATAGCGCGTTCAAAAGGAGCGATCGCAGTTGCAGGCGCGCTGTAGTTTAACTGGATGTAGATGCCATCCCGGTGTTTTTTGATTTCGTAAGCTAGACGGCGCTTACCACGATTTTGAATTTGGATCTCTTCAGCACCCTGTTCGCGAAGCAAATTCTGATATTTAGTAACTGCTTGCTCTACCTGTTCCTCTCCCAAGTCAGGACGGAGGATGTACATTGTTTCGTAATTTGTAGTCATATTTTTCAGTTTCCTCATGGACAAAAGTGGCTGCTGATATTAATTTATACCTGTCTTTTCTTTAAAATGCCAGTATTAATCAACATCTGAAGCAACAAGGAACTATAATCTTACCAGTTTTCAATTTTGTTTCATTAGCCAAATCGCCAAAGTTTGGATTTTTTGCATGTCCCTAATGAAAACTAGGTTGAGAGGCAATCCTGATATTTCTTTCACAAGATCGATCGAGCTATCAGCTTCGCTAAGGGGTATCTTTCTTTAAAGGGCATCTTATAGCGATCGCTTTTTTGCTCAAGGCTCAATCGGTTGGCTAAACAGCTAACTGACGATTGCTAGGTACTCACAGCAACTAAAAAGCAGAAAAAAGGTATTTATCAAGGTTATGGCGCAGCGCTACGTGCGAATTCAAAATCCAGAAGGACAGATTTACTATGGGTTACTACAGCTATCCCTGAATGTACAGGTGCTAGATGCTCCACCCTGGTTACAAGGACAACCCACTGATTTAACTTTGACACCAGAAAATTACCAAATTCTGGCTCCCTGCGCTCCCTCAAAAATTGTGGCCGTGGGTAAGAATTATGCAGATCATGCGGCCGAAATGGGAACTCCAGTACCTTCTGAGCCATTAATCTTTCTTAAGCCACCTACGTCGATCATTCCATCTGAAAGGGAAATTAAGTATCCTCCCCAGTCACATAGAGTTGACTATGAAGGAGAGTTGGCTCTAGTGATTGGCGATTACGCTTTTGAATGTACGCCAGAGGTAGCCCAAACCAAAATTTGGGGCTACACCATCGCCAATGACGTAACAGCGCGGGATTTACAAAAACAGGATGGTCAGTGGACGCGAGCCAAAGGTTTTGATACTTTCTGTCCTTTGGGGCCTTGGATTGTGCGAGAATTAAATCCAGGAGCGAGATTGCAGACTTTTGTGAATGACGATGCTAATCCAGTTCAATCTGCCTGTATCGATCGGATGGTGTTTTCCCCCGATGTTTTAGTTTCCTATATCAGTCAGGTGATGACGCTACTTCCTGGTGATTTGGTGCTTACAGGTACGCCGGAGGGTGTAAGTGCTTTGCATCCAGGCGATCGCGTCCGCGTAGAAATTGAAGGTATCGGTCGCCTGGAAAACACCGTAGCGTCCCGTTAACTTCTAACGCACTTGCATATACACTGCATCAGAAATCGCTGGAATTTCTGCATAACGTCCGCTCACAGACTGGATGACTGAATATGCTGCTGCTCCCACTATGCCGATAAAAATGGTTGTGGATAGAGTTTGGATTGCAAAACCACCGGAAGGAACTAGTCCCACAACATCAGTTAGGATGCTAAACAAAAAGATAATGATATCCAAAAGGATTGCTTGCATGGTGTTGAAACGAATAAAATGACTAATTTTTTCATTTCTTACTACCAGCAAAAATAAAGCAAAGAAAATAATCATTCCTGCATAACGCACGCCGTAGTAAATTCTTAATAATGGCAGAAGCGGTAAAAACAGTAGTTGTAACGGTGGAAACTCTGATAGTAAATATCTACCAAATACAAAAACTTCAATTAGAGGAAGCAAATAAGGCAAGGAAGCAAAAATCCGATCTGAAACTGTTGTAGACCCGCGCCAAGACATTATGCGTTCTCCTGTGGTTAAATTTTAATAGTTACTTGAGCATAGGATAACGCAATTGCTGGTCTTGCTGAGAAATTCAACTATTCTATATGGGCGATGCGAAAGCCCATCATACATTCATATTGGTCTGGCTGCTGTTGAGTAAGTTTGCGAATGGCTTGGCCACAGCGCAGTTGACCCCCACGCCAACGGGGTTGACCGCTCCCGTCAGCGAGTAAACAAGACTGGCAAACTTGCTCAGGGGCAAGGATTTGCTCGTCCATTAAAATGACTAGCATCGAATCCCTCCTGTAAATCCTCATTGTCAACCCACATTTCACTCCGGGGAAGACGTGTTTTGTAGCGCTTCAAAGAGCCACTTCAGATAGATTGGATGCGTTTTGCGTGGTTAAGTGTTGTAATTTGCAATCTCGCTTTGCGCCTAACTTGGGCGATCGCAGAGGACACTTAAGAACCGCATCCTACCTCTTTGTAGCAAAAATGTGGGCAATTACGATTCAATAACAATTCTCAAGCGAATTTTAATTTATTGTACGTTGTGTCTATTGCAAAGTGGAAATTCTAGTAAAAAATAATACAAAAATTTTTGCATTAAGTTGAGCAAAGACAACTAACGCTATCCATTGCATCCCTGTTAATTTAGCACTAGAATCTGTCAAACTTAATATTTAGAAAACAACAAAAGCTTTACGCACAAGCAACACGGCGACTTATCGAAATTCCCTTGAGGTGAGTAGTTAAAGTGTGAGAAGTCAAGTCAGTAAAATTGAGTTAACTTGATAGCCATTTAAGTGAGGCATTTCTAAAATACTGAGGTAAACTTGCAAGCAAGTTAATACACAATATTACTCAGCGGCTCGTCGGTCTGGGCATCACTTACAATGGAACACTGGCAATTTCTGATACAGAAACAAGGCGCTCGCTCGTGGCATATCCTAGAATCGCCAAATTTGGAAATTTTGGAAGGGCAGTATAGAGTTTTGGCTCGTTCTAACCTTCTTAATACAGACGTGGAAGTGCGGGTAACTCACTCTTCAACCGAGGAAGTTCAACCAACGCGGCGAATTTTCAAGCGATCGCGTCGCACTAATTCAGAAGGCATAATGGCGGTAATTCCTTTTACCTACTTCCAACCGGGAGTTTGGGAGTTGCGGTGTTCCGGCGATTTGATGTCGGATCTGCTCGGTAAATCTTGGCAATACAGCGTGCAAGTACAAGTCTTCTCGCTGTTAGCAGAGAGAGAGCCGAGGAAAAATTTAGGATCGAGTTCACCCGACGATGGCGTAGATACTGTTTCTGAAAACTTGGAATCTAATGCCCCAGCAGAAACTGCAATTACGTTATTTACGTTTGAGAAAGCGATCGCAGTTTCTGAAGGACTGGCAATTACTACAGATGGCAACCTCATTGTTGCGCCAGATGAAGAGAACTTGGAATATAGTGCCCCAGCAGAAACTGCAATTGAGCCAGATCGAGCGATCGCAGTTTCTGAAGGACTGGCAATTACTACAGATGGCAACCTCATTGTT
>NZ_JAVRCD010000022.1:0-21444 GCF_034530895.1 Nostoc sp. DedQUE08 | reverse complement strand
ATCGAGCGATCGCAGTTTCTGAAGGACTGGCAATTACTACAGATGGCAACCTCATGGTTGCGCCAGATGAAGAGAACTTGGAATCTCATGCCCCAGCAGAAACTGCAATTGAGCCAGATCGAGCGATCGCTGTTTCTGAACTGGCAATTACTACAGATAGCAACCTTGTTACCACTGTTGCCTCAGATGAAGAGAACTTGGAATCTAATGCCCCAGCAGAAACTGAAATTGGGCTAGATCGAGCGATCGCAGTTTCTGAAGAATTGGCAATTACTACAGATGGCAACCTTGTTACCACTGTTGCCTCAGATGAAGAGAACTTGGAATCTAATGCCCCAGCAGAAACTGAAATTGGGCTAGATCGAGCGATCGCAGTTTCTGAAGAATTGGCAATTACTACAGATGGCAACCTTGTTACCACTGTTGCCTCAGATGAAACGGAAGAAGATGAAGATATAGTTATCGATCTACCTGTAAGTCCTGTATGGCTCAAAGGAGAGACGGCAGAGCAGATTTTACAAAATTTAATAGATTTAGCTTTACCCACCTCTGAACTGCTGCCGCAAGATGAAAAAGTTACAGATTCTTCAGCAACACAACTACCGCCATTATTACTGCTAATTTTAAGTCAGGATAATTATATTGCTCGTTGGGGACAAGCTCTTATAATCAACGGGTATATAGAATTCCAAGAAAAGACAAATCTAGATTGGGATGAAACATCATCTTCAAAAAGCTTGCGGGCGCTTGAGGTAGAAATTGAACTGCGATCGCCCAAGAACTCGAAAATATTGACCAAAGTACGGCAACCCTTATCAGATAAGGAGTTGCCCTTTACCATCAATACCTCAATTGATATTCCTGCTGATTGTGAATCTAAGCTAATTTTGGCAGATATCAGTTTGTATGGGAAATTCGCCGATGCTGGCGAAGTCATGCCGTTAGCTACCCAGTCCTTCACCATTACAGCAGATGTAACAGAATTACTGGCAATCACAGCCGCAGCAAAATCTAGTACATCTTTAAATCACCTCATAGCAACATCGGACTCATCTGCTGCTTTCACAGAAACAGAGACACCTGTTAGGCTCGATTTAAAACTATTAAATCTGGTCAAAACTCCAAAAACAGACCAGTCTCAGATAGTTAATCCATCCCCAAACACACCTTTACCACCGCAAATTAACCTGCAAGTTCTGCGAGAAGCTAACCTGCGGACATCTAAGTTCAAGAATTCAAGCATTTCGTTGCCTCAATTACCGAAACTGCCCCCTATTCAAAGTGATGCCAACCTTCCCACAGATGTTGTTGCAGAACCACAGACACCGGAGGAGCTAAAAAAGGATGCTACTATAGCCACCATAAATTTAGAGCAGTTGGTCATCAAGCAACGTCGAATGCCAATAATCGAGACTACTTTGCCATACTTGAAACGGCTACAAGCTTTACCAGATGATGCCGAAGAAAAAGTAGAAAATAATGTTCTTTCAGATACATTGGAAGTTAAAGCGGCTGAAGACTTACCAAAGTTGGACGCAACTGTGGCTGAAGATGAAAATATACCTGAATTAGGAGTAGGTGACGCACAATTTCAGGAAGAATCTGTTGCTGAAATCGAAGCCCCGCAGAATGAACAATTTCAGGAAGAATCTGTTGCTGAAATCGAAGCCCCGCAAAATGCACAATTTCAGGAAGAATCTGTTGCTGAAATCGAAGCCCCGCAAAATGCACAATTAATTACAACCGGAAACCTTTATTCATCTCCCCTGCTCAGGAAGTGGATGCAGAGCCAAGGATACTCCTTGCCTGAATATATCAACGATCTGCAACCTCAAGATTACAATCACTATGTTCCACCGCAGCAGATACCCCTTCCTCCTAGTACAGAAAATGCGAATGTTGATGTTAACTTGCCATTAGACCTAAATGCCAACACGGAGAATAATCTGAACGAAAATTGGAGCCGTTCACAACTTATGTTGGCTGAAATGCCCAACGGACAAGAGACATGGGAAGAAGTCGAAGGATTGGCTCCTGAACTGGAGAACTTTGGGGAAGATATAGACACAGCGCAGGAAGTGGAACTAGGGATTGGAGAAAATACGGAAATAGAAAAAGTACTAGAAGAACCAACAATCTCATCGGCTCTGCTAACACAAGTACCGCCCCCTCCCCCTCCAATAAAAATAAATATAGCGTCAGCTTGGTTGGCGCAAGAAATCGTTGTAGATGATACAGATAGCGAACTGGAAGGCGATGCAAAAGAGAGTGACACCTTTGAAGAAAAGGAGCAACCACTGTTATATTCATCTTCTTCCTTACCTCTAATTGCGGCAGCCACTGAGCCTTTGCCAACTCCACATTTGTATGTGCCAGAAGGTGAATTAATTGCTGGCAAGTCTGTCATAGTGCGCGTAGTACTGCCGGAAGTACCTCTGCAAGTTGTTGTCAAGTTATGGCTTGAAGATTATCAAACTCGCTACTTACTAGATGGGCCGCATTTATTGACAAATTTACTTCCTAATGCATCGGGAGATTTGGAAGTGATGACACAATTAAACATTCCTTTTGGCTGTTTGGAAATTCGCTTAGGAGCGATCGCACTCGATCTAACAACCCAACAGGAGAGTCACAAAGTCACAATAGTGCGAACCGTGATTCCTCCAGACTTGCCAAGCTTGCAACTAGATGAACTCCTGGGTATGTAACTCAGGTATGAGGGGCATTGGGCATTGGGCATGGACGAGAGACAAGGTAAACAAGGAAGAGGGCAAAGACAAAGAAGAGACTTGTTCTAATAATTCCCTCTTGTCCCCTTATCCCCTTGTCCCCCACCTCCCAATTTCCCCTGTGTTAAAAATATGAAAGAATTTCAAAAATTTGGCAGAATTTGCAGTAAGCTCATCTTGAATTGTAGTGTGATTTCATAGGAACCTTTAACTATGGCAGCATCTTTTTTACCTACTGTCTTGGCTAGTACTTCGTACTTGTCTGCGATCTTCGTGCCCATAATTGGTTGGGTTTTGCCAGGTGTGGTCTTTGCGTTTCTGTTTTTATACATTGAAAACGACGATATCAGCGATATCAACTGATACTGATGTAGTCATTAGTCATTAGTCATTTGCAAAAAACAAAAGACAAAGGACAATTGACCAAAATTAATACCGCCCATCTCATAGAGACAGGCGGTTTTTTTAACGTTGATTTCTCAACAAATGCTAGAAAGTTCTAACTTATAGTATTCGGTTCAAACTAACTAATGTTAAATCGAAGAACCGAGTCCGGCGTAGGCACCATAAAAGAAAATGCCCAAGACTGTAATTATACCTAAACCTGCGATCGTAGCGACGACCCACAGGGGAATTCTCCCACTTCCAGACACAGCTTCTCTCCTCCCTTAACAACAAATCAACACACGTTCATAAACCAAGATTAACAACAGTACTTCTAATTAGTTAAAGAAGTAACTAGAAAACAGAATACCCAGAACGAAAATCATTAGTAATCCCAGGTATAGAGAAGTCCGGTTTAGTTCAACCGGCTGATTATTGGGATTAGGCGATCTTTCTACCATAATTGCTCCTAACGTTGAATAAATTGCATTGCGGCGATCGCGCCTAAAAAGAATACAGTTGGTACACCTAAGGTGTGTACTGCCAGCCATCTAACGGTAAAAATTGGATAGGTAACTGGTTGATTGATGTTGTTTCCGCTAGTCATGATCTCAAACTACTTTCCAATAAATTCTTCAACTTGTTTTTTAGCTTCAAAACGGTTCTTCACAATGGGCACTTCCTGCCGCGCTGGTGTGAAATACTCGTTGGGACGGGGTGTACCAAAAGCATCATAAGCCAGTCCGGTGCTGACAAATAGCCAACCAGCAATAAATAATGCCGGGATGGTGATGCTGTGGATTACCCAGTAACGAACGCTAGTAATAATGTCCGAAAACGGACGTTCTCCAGTGGTACCTGACATTTAGATCCCTACCTTATACATAGAGTGTTATTGAGTTTATTATCCTACAAAGTTAAGAAAGAGTTACAAGTTGCAAAGTTCTTCTCAGAAATAGGTATTGGGGATTGGGTACTGGGTACTGGGTATTGGGTACTGGGCATTGAGAAAACTCTTACCTAGTCCCTAATCCCCAGTCCCTAGTCCCTAGTCCCCAGTCCCCATTAAGCTGCTTCTGGGGAAGTTGTTTCAGGATTTGGTAGATATTTGAGCAAAACGCCGCGATCGCCAATTATAAATCCCCGCTCTGGCTCTAAAAACACAATCTTGTACAAATTAGCTGCAACTTCTTCAACCTCACGGTCTTTTTCCCAGGTTTTGCCACCGTCGGCACTGCGTAGCAAATTACCGCTACCGCCACCTACCCAAATTTCATTGGGTGTGCGATATGCCAAATCCAGTAAACCCCAACTGGTGGATAACTCTGGATATTTTGCTTCTTGCCATTCTTCAGGTTTAGTTGGGTCACTAAACTGAACTTGACCTCCTCTAGCTAGCAACCACAATTGCCCATTGTCACCAAAGCCCATGTTTTCTACTCGCCGAGAACTATTGCGGTTATGGGGAACCCAAGCATCTTGGCCTGGTTCCCAAGTCGAGTAGAAACTCCCCTTAGCGGAAACGGCAACATACTTACCATCAGCAGAACGCTCTAAGTTACGCACCACACCCACTGCTGATTCCACTTGGGCTTTCCAGTTTTTGCCGCCGTCTGTGGTCTTATATATGGCTCCAACATTAGTAGCCATTTCCGCTGTATTGTCTGCTAGCGCCTTAACTGCGATCGGACTACCTGGTAGCTTTTCGCTCAGGGGGATACGCGACCAAGAAGCACCTTCATCGGTAGTGTGTAGTAAAAGTCCAGGCTCTCCGGCAATCCAGCCTTCTTTACCTACAAAACTTACTGAGTCAAAGCGATACTTCTGCTCATCTAGTTGCAGTGTTATTGGTTTCCAGGTATTACCACCGTCATTGGTTTCCAATAGTGTGGCATTGCTACCGACTAAGTAGCCATGCTCAAGGTTATCAGTAAAAGCAATATCCAATAAATTTGAGTCTGTTGGCACAGAAATGACTTTCCAAGGGTTGTAGCTAACAGAGGGAACTTGGCTACAACCTATGCAGATCGCGACTACTATTAACAAGGCAAATATTCGTTGCCAACCTTTCACAATTGAATGCATCAGTATTTCTTAGTTATTTCTAAATTTTGGTAGCAGTTGGCAGCCAGGATGCTGTAAAGTCCTGGCTTTTTCATTTTGAATTTTGTTAGCGCAGTGTAAAGCCTCTGGTAGAGAGCGTTATTTGGAATTGCTTAAAGGCTGTCATTGTAAGCCGTAAAGACTGATAAAAAACAAGAAGCCAAGAGCCAAAGCACCAAAAATTAGGATATTCTTTTGGGTTGGCGTTAGGTTGTTAACACCCAAACCATAACCGAGATTTTCTTTAAAGCCGGATGCAGTACCGGCAGGGCCGATGTTGGCAAAAGCAGTCTTTTTAGCAGAACAAACTGGACAACGCCAATTTATGGGCAGTTCTGCAAAGCTTGTCCCTGAAGCAATATCATCTTTGTCGTCTCCCTTTTCGGGTTCGTAAACATAACCGCAGGCGCGACACTCGTAGCGGTCTAACACCGTAGTCTCAACAGCTGGTTCGCTCATGGCTAAGGCCTCGCAAAGGAGAAATCTTAAATATACGTTAAAAATTATGACATAATTGTTAGGCTTTTCTATCACTAGCAAAAGCGAATCAAATACCTAAAGTGCGTCTGTTTCCCAGATTTCAGAAAAACCAAACAGATATAATGTAAAAGAAAGTTACGCAGTTAAGGGATTGGGCATGGGGCATTGGGCATGGGGCATTGGGTATGGGGTATCAAGAGGCAGAGGTGCAAAGGGGCAGAGGGGCAGAGGGGAAAGAACTTATACAAGAACTCTCCCCTGCTCCCCTGCTCCCCTGCTCCCCTGCTCCCCCACTCCTAAAATCCTTAATCTCTAGTCATCAGTACTCAATCTCCACTCACTACTTAAAATACTCCATAAGCGGTAGATACTCATTGTGTTTGTCCTCAGCGGTTACGAGTACCTTCTAGGTTTCTTCATCATCTGTAGCCTAGTACCTGCCTTAGCGCTCTCAGCTTCCAAGCTCCTACGACCCAGTGGTTACGCTCCAGAACGTCGCACCACTTATGAATCTGGCATGGAACCCATCGGGGGAGCCTGGATTCAGTTCAACATTCGCTACTACATGTTTGCTCTGGTCTTCGTCGTCTTTGATGTGGAGACTGTTTTCTTGTATCCTTGGGCGGTAGCTTTCCACCGTTTGGGGCTATTGGCTTTTATTGAAGCGCTAGTCTTTATTGCAATTCTTGTAGTCGCTTTAGTTTACGCATGGCGTAAAGGAGCTTTGGAATGGTCTTGAATTCTAACTTAACAACCCAGGGTAAAGAACGAATCATCAACCCCATTGAGCGTACCAATGTCACTCAAGACCTTTCAGAAAACGTCATTTTGACGACGGTTGATGACCTCTACGACTGGGCGCGGCTTTCTAGTTTGTGGCCGTTGCTGTTTGGTACTGCTTGCTGCTTTATTGAGTTTGCAGCCTTAATTGGCTCTCGATTTGACTTTGACCGTTTTGGGCTAATTCCCCGTTCTAGCCCCCGCCAAGCCGATTTAATTATTACGGCAGGGACTATCACGATGAAGATGGCTCCGCAACTAGTGCGTCTTTACGAACAAATGCCAGAGCCAAAGTATGTAATTGCGATGGGTGCTTGCACAATTACTGGCGGGATGTTCAGCGTTGATTCCCCCACAGCAGTACGCGGAGTCGATAAACTGATTCCTGTGGATGTGTACTTACCTGGTTGTCCTCCCCGTCCAGAAGCAATTATCGACGCAATCATTAAGCTGCGGAAGAAAATCTCCAATGAGTCGATGCAAGAGCGGGGTAAAATTAAGCAAACTCACCGCTATTACAGCACGACTCATAACCTGAAGCCAGTAGAGGAAATCTTAACTGGTAAGTATTTGCAGTCAGCAACTCGCTCTGCACCACCGAAGGAATTGGCGGAAGCGATTGGTATGCCAATACCACCTGCACTGCTGACAGAAAAGGCGCAAAAGGAGGAACAAACCCGTGGCTGAAGAAGAATCTAAACCAGTACCAGCAGCGAAAGAAGAAGCATTGGTACAAGCGGGTAAAGTTTCCCAGTGGTTGACGGAAAATGGCTTTGACCATGAGTTTTTAGCACCGGATAAGAATGGTGTAGAGATAATTAAGGTGGGGGCAGATTTCTTGCTTCCTACCGCTACAGCCCTTTATGCTTATGGGTTTAATTATCTCCAGTGTCAAGGTGGTATAGACCTTGGTCCAGGACAAGAATTGGTGAGTATGTATCACTTGATTAAAGTCGGTGATAATAGCGATCGCCCCGAAGAAGTTCGAGTTAAAGTGTTCTTACCACGGGAAAATCCTGTAGTGCCTTCTGTGTACTGGATTTGGAAGACCGCAGATTGGCAAGAGCGCGAGTCTTACGATATGTTCGGCATTATCTACGAAGGACACCCAAATCTCAAACGGCTTTTGATGCCGGAAGATTGGGTAGGTTGGCCTTTGCGGAAGGATTACATCTCGCCTGATTTCTACGAGTTGCAAGACGCTTATTAGAGATTGCTGAGTTTCGGCAGTGATTAACCCCTTTCCGGTGGCGGAGAGGGGTTATGTTTTTGGTGTTTTAAGTAAAATTGGTTGACAAAATTTGCTGTAATTGAGTGTTCAAATATTTTACACAGAGGATTTTGGTTACTCAAATCTTGATGAGTTGAAGTTTGTCTGTACTTTCATAGTCTTGATAACGTGTACATGGTTGATTAGTTGAATATGGATAAACAATAGTAGTTTTTTATACATTTAAAGCTAGATTGATATCACTGCTTAATGAGTGTTAGTGCGTTATATTTTGTAAAAATAGTTACTACGCTAAAATAGTATTAATCAATACAATCTTTATCTTCATTAAAGGATGTGAAATCAATGAAAATCGAAGCTAATGACAAAGAAGTTCAGGATATATTTGCTCTAGGTTATTTTAAAATCCCAAGATTTCAACGTCCTTATTCATGGACAGATGAAGAGGTTAAGGACTTTTGGGATGATGTTGTCATTAGAGATTATGAACATTATTTTATAGGCTCAATGGTTGTTTATCAAACAGAAAAACCATACTATGGAATAGTCGATGGTCAACAAAGATTAACAACTATTACATTAATGCTTGCTGCTATAAGAAATGCTTTTCTTGACTATGGGGATGAAAATTTAGCTAAAGGGGTACATCAATATATTGAGAAAGCTAATATAGATAATATACCTGAATATGTTTTAAACTCTGAGACATCTTTTCCTTATCTCCAAGGATATATACAAAGCTTTAACAAAGCAGAATTACAATGTAATGTAGGTAGTGAAGAACAAAATCTAAAATCAGCATTTGAATTAATTAATAAGAAACTTTATGACATAATTCCTAAATTTGATAGTAAAGAATCTTGTAATGCTTTATCTGAAGAGCGAATATCCCCAATTCTAGAAACTCTAAAATCTCTAAGGAAAAAAGTTCTTTCCTTAAAACTAGTATTTATTCAATTAGATAATGAAGACGATGCTTATTTAATTTTTGAAACTCTCAATACTAGAGGTAAAGACCTTACTACACCTGATTTGGTGAAAAACTTAATTTTACAGAAGCTGCGAGCTTCTAACATAACATTAGATACTTATAAAGTGATATGGAATGGCATTTTAGAAAAATTTGATAATAATGGGCTAGAACAAACTGTTGTAGAATCTTTTTTGTACCATCATTGGCTTTCTAAGTATGGTGATACAACTCAAAAACAGTTATTTGGTGAAATAAAAAAGTATATTGATTCTTCTAGTAAAAATGAATCTGAAAATAAATCTCGTTTATTACTATTAGAATTTCAAAAAAATTCAGATTATTATGTTTCTATTGTATCTCCAGATAATCATCAATGGAGCCCTGAAGAAAAAAATAGTATTTATCAATCGTTAAAAGCATTACGCCTTTTTAATGTAAAGCAACAAACATCAATGATTTTATCTCTTATGAGGGCATATAGAGAAAATAAGATAACATTGAAGGCATTACGTCCAATACTATGGAAAATTGAATGTTTTCATTTTATTTTCAATTCTATTACTTCTCAAAGGTCTTCTGGATCAATTGCTCCACTTTATTCCAAATATGCTCAAGAACTTTCTAATACTGACAATCTAGATAAAATTCAATCAATTAATACAAATTTAATAAGAAAGCTCAAGGAAAAACTACCTAGCTTGGACGAATTTGAAGTTAATTTTATGGATTTAATTTATACAAAAAATAAACAGAGAGATAAAAAAGTCATACAATATATACTTGAAAAATTCATAGGACAAAATATTAATGGACTACCTATTGATTATAATTCTGCCAGTATTGAACATCTCTTAGCAGAATCTAAAGGAGAGGAAGAAATAGTCGGCAGGATAGGAAATTTAATATTAGTAGATAAAACAACCAACAGTGAAGAACTAAAAAATTATGATTTTCTGAAAAAAATTGAAATTCTAAAAGATAAAAAATATCCACTTGATAATTATTTGTTGAAGGCTAATCAATGGACTGAGGAGGAAATCAAAGAGCGAGGCAAAGCAATGTCTCACAAAGCATATAATGAAATTTGGAAGTTGTAAATGTAAGTGTGAATGCGTAAGCTTTTCAGTAGCTCAAAATTTTTGTGCTTGTAATAAACTCATTTAATACTTTTTTTATTACGACTTAATGTGAAGTAATTCGTAGGTTGGGTTGAGGAACGAAACCCAACATTACCCATCTACCCAACGCTGATGTTGGGTTTCACTTCGTTTAACCCAACCTACAATTTCAGCTACAATTTAGGCGATATCTACTCTTTACCGATATTAAAGTCAAATACAATTTCTTGCCCAGCACCCCACGTAATATCATACTTACCCTGACGAACAGAACGATGAAAGCTGGAATATTCCCAATCTTTTGAAGCTTTCACTAAACCATGTTTGACAGGATTGTAGTGAATATATTCAAGGTGATTTTTAAAATCTACCTCGTCTCTAATCAAGTGTTCCCAAAAACTACGCTGCCAAATAGCCCGCTCTTTTTTATTTTGCCTAGAAGTAGATAGATTTTCCTGTGATAGAGTAATGCACTGGCGACTAAAATAGCTTTTGATCTCGACTTTGGTGATTCCATCAGTGTAAATCATTTAATCCAGTTAACCGGGCAGCTTCGCAACCAGATTGACCAATATAATATGATGTTAACCGCCCTTGACACAGCAAAGTCAGAAATAGAAACTCTTGAAAAGACCATTCGCGAAACTTCAGAATGCTTAGTCAGTGGTGTGGCGTTGAAGTATGGCAAAGACAGCCGGGAATACGAAATGACAGGTGGAGTACGCAAGAGCGATCGCATTCGTAGAGCCACTATCACCCGGTTAAAATCTAGGGCAGACTCAAAAGCGGCTGCTACACAGACGGCGTAATGAGCAACAAATACAGCGTATTTCAGGTAAATGAAGTACACGGGTAGGGGCACAACATGTTGTGCCCCTACGATTATCTGTACCTTACTAAGTTGCAATTTGCTGTAGGCATCATTCACGGTGAATGATGCCCATATTTAGCGTAGGCGTAGCCCGCACTTCTCTACGAGACGCTGCGCGAACGGCATGGTTCGACTCCGCTCACCAGCCGCTTAGTGACTACCACAGGTATCGCACGATCGCAGTTTTATTCCTCAATCAACTCAAAATTCACTCGTTCGTAAATATCACGCAAGGCAATTTTAAAATCGATAGAATCTAAGACTAAAACTGCATCTTCACCTTCATATTCTTTAAAAATCCATTGACCTTCTGCTTGCTTTGCAAATTGTTCTACAGCAAAACTATACTGGTCAATCATAATATATTCCTGAAAACCAGAAATTGAACGATAATATTTAAACTTATCTGTTTTGTCATAATTTTTAGTTGAATTTGATAAGACTTCAACAATTAATAATGGATTAGTAATAATTGTTGTACTTGTTCCCTCATAAATAGGCTTACCTTTGATGACGATTACATCAGGATAAGTATAAATGCGATGACGAGGTATTGATAATTTTACATCGCCTATGTAAATCTCATAATCTTGTCCTTGCACTGT
The DNA here is from genome assembly GCF_034530895.1 of Nostoc sp. DedQUE08. Lineage (NCBI taxonomy): Bacteria > Bacillati > Cyanobacteriota > Cyanophyceae > Nostocales > Nostocaceae > Nostoc > Nostoc sp. DedQUE08. The sequence goes on along the minus strand of NZ_JAVRCD010000022.1, from coordinate 10,170 downwards.
CAAGGGAAACCTTTTATAAAAATTACCTGCAATCTTATTGTGGTTGGTTGTCCCTCCTGTTATAGGTATAATCTCTCCATCTCTGTATTCATTTTTATATTCAGCTTTCTCTTCTAATTCCAAATATTCTTCTGGGGTGTAGCGCTTTTCTGTTTGTAAAACCATATTAATTAACTCATAAAATGAAGGAATTATTCTGTTATCAATAGCGTAACGTACCCTATTGATAGGCAAAATAAATATTTTTGTTATACAAATACGGTTGCAGACAATGTAACAATAGCGATCGCAAGCCAATACTTTTAGCCATACCCACCAGTGAACGCCCCTACCAATATCTCTGCACAAACTCAGAATCGCAAAGCCGATCACATTCGCATCTGCTTAGAAGAAGATGTTCAGTGCGATCGAATCACCAATGGATTAGAACGTTATCGTTTCACCCATTCTTGCTTACCCGAACTCAACCACGACGATATTGATATCAGTACAACTTTCCTGGGGAAGCACCTTGACGCACCCTTGTTAATTTCTTCCATGACTGGCGGAACAGAACAAGCCGCAATGATTAACCAACGTTTGGCCCAAGTCGCACAACACTACAAAATTGCGATGGGTGTCGGTTCTCAGCGAGTAGCGGTAGAAAAACCCCAAGTAGCTGATACTTTTGCTGTCCGCAAGTATGCCCCTGACGTTCTACTATTTGCAAACTTGGGGGCTGTGCAACTTAACTACAAGTACGGTTTAGATGAATGTTTGCGCGTAGTTGATATTTTAGAAGCTGATGCCTTGATTTTACACATTAACCCTTTACAAGAGTGCATTCAACCCAAAGGTGATACTAATTTTCGGGGTTTACTTGACAAGATTTCTATCTTATGCTCAAAATTGCCAGTACCAGTAATTGCGAAGGAAGTTGGTAACGGCATTTCAGCAGCGATCGCCGAGAAACTGATCGCCGCTGGGGTAGCAGCAATTGATGTCGCGGGTGCAGGGGGTACTTCTTGGGCAAAAGTAGAAAGCGAACGAGCAGAAAATCCCTTACAACGTCGTTTAGGGAGGACATTTGCCGATTGGGGTTTACCGACAGCAGAGTGCATTACAACTATTAGAGCGATTGCCAAAGATGTTCCCTTAATTGCTTCAGGAGGTTTGCGTCATGGATTGGATGTTGCATCTGCGATCGCTTTGGGAGCAGATATAGCTGGTTTAGCAATGCCTTTCTTGCAAGCCGCAGCAATATCAGAGACAGCAGTTGCGGAACTCGCTGAGGTATTAATCGCTGAAATCACCACAGTCTTATTTTGTACTGGCAATGCCACCTTGTATCAGTTAAAGCACTCTGGCAGTTTACAGCGCATAGAATAAGTAAATAGGTCATTAGTCATTAGTCATTCGTCATTTGTCCTTTGTCATTTATAAATGCCCAATGCCCAATGCCCAATGCCCCATGCCCCATGCCCAATGACTAATAACTAATGCGTAATTTTATCAAACAAACTTTTGCTAGTTTAGTTGGCACTTTACTAGGACTAATTATTTTCGCTGGTCTGGGAACTACTGGACTGTTCTTGCTGATCTTTGCTGCTAGCTCGTCTAAAGATACTGGGCCAAATGTAAAAAATAAGTCAGTGTTGGTTTTTGACTTGTCAATGAAAATTACTGATGGCGAACCTAGTTCAGGCGAACTGTTTCAAAACACAATCTCAGGTGTGGATGAAGATAGAATGGCACTCCGCAAAGTTGTGGAAACTTTGGAAAAGGCGCGGCGCGATCCGCGCATTGTCGGGATCTATGTGGATGCAACGAACACAAGCCAAACTGGTAACGTTGGCTATGCTTCTCTGAAAGAAATTCGGAAAGCGCTGGAGGAGTTTCGCGCTGCGGGGAAAAAGGTTGTCGCCTATGGCAGTGATTGGAGTGAAAAGGAATATTACGTTAGTTCAGTGGCAGATTCCATTGTCCTTAACCCTCTAGGAATGATGGAAGTCAACGGTTTGAGTTCACAACCAATGTTTTTAGCGGGAGCATTGCAAAAGTATGGCATTGGCGTTCAAGTCGTGCGAGTTGGGAAATTTAAGGGAGCCGTTGAACCATTTATTCTCAACAAGTTGAGTCCAGAAAACCGCGAACAAACTCAGAAATTGTTGGATGATGTTTGGGGAGAGTGGCGCACTGCTGTCGGCGCAAGTCGGAAAATTGAACCCAATAAGTTACAAGCGATCGCAGATAATCAATCCTTACTAGAAGCCACGCAAGCCAAAACTAGCGGTTTAGTCGATCTAGTACAATACCCCGATGAAGTTGTCGCTGACCTGAAAAAGTTGACAAATAGCGATAAAGAAGACAAAACATTCCGACAAATTAGCCTGAATAGCTACGCACAAGTTTCTGGTAAATCTTTGGGTGTAGAACGTAACTCCAAAAATCAAATAGCTGTTGTTTATGCTGAGGGCGAGATTGTCGATGGTAAAGGAGAAGATGGGCAAGTAGGAGGCGATCGCTTTGCGAAAATCTTCAACAAGCTGCGACAAGATAAAGATGTGAAGGCTGTTGTATTACGAATTAATAGTCCTGGTGGTAGCGCTACCGCAGCCGAAGTCATGCAGCGAGAAGTGAAATTAACTCGTGAGGTAAAACCAGTTGTAGTGTCAATGGGTGATGTCGCCGCCTCTGGTGGTTATTGGATTGCTAGCGACTCTAATCGCATTTTTGCAGAACCAAATACCATTACAGGCTCCATAGGGGTGTTTGGGATCTTATTCAATGGGGAAAAGCTGGCCAGTAATAATGGTATTACTTGGGATTCGGTGAAAACCGCACGCTATGCTGATAGTCAAACAGTTTCGCGTCCGAAATCGCCTCAAGAGTTAGAAATTTATCAGCGCAGTGTTAACCGTATTTATAATATGTTTCTGAATAAAGTTTCTCAAGGTCGGAAACTCCCAGAACAAAAAGTAGCAGAAATTGCCCAAGGAAGGGTTTGGTCGGGTGAAGCAGCCAAAGAAATTGGTTTGGTGGATGAGATTGGTGGTTTGAATACTGCGATCGCTTATGCTGTCAAAGAGGCGAAATTAGGAGACGACTGGGAAGTGCAAGAATATCCTCGCACTAGCAGCTTCGGAGAACGCTTTTTTGGGCGTGCAACAGAAGAGGCGCGGACTGCTTTCGGGATTGAGTCAGCGCAACTCAAATCAGCCAATCCCCTCACCACCGAATTCCAAAAATTACAACAAGAAGTTGAGATTCTGCAAAAGATGAACGATCCACAAGGGGTGTATGCCCGCTTGCCTTTCAACTTGAAGATTGAGTAGATATTTTTTTGAGCATCAATCAACAGTTCAGATCAACCCAAAACGCAGATTGTAGAGACGCGATTCATCGCGTCTTGAAAAACCAATCATCTACACCAAACCCTTAACCCAAGCCTATGAGGCAAAACTTACCGAATACTAATTTGTGAAACTAGCTTTGAGTCTTTGTAGTCAGGATTTTAGTGCTGAGAAAATAAAAACCAAAGTTCTTACTACAAAATTCTTTACCCATAATTTAAAGACAGACCAGTACGGCGAAGCCCATGAGTTTGCCTCGCCAGCCATAAACCAGCTGACATTTGCTGCTCGGATGTGTAAAGTAGTTGAGAGTCAACTACAATTTCCAACCTTTGACAGAATTTTAGATTTGGAATTTTGCTGAAACAGCCCGATTAAACAGTGGCTCAAATATGGAAAAATCTAAAATCTTTTATCCAAAGCAAGTGTATTTACATACCGAGCTAATTTAAAGTCTAAAATACAAAATTGAGTAAAACATCCATCTATGGCTAGAAAAACACAACGTCTTTTACTGCTAATTGTTTCTTGTAGTATCACTGGTGTAATTTTAGGAGGTACTGCTGGTTGGGCAGAAAGTAGTCTCTGCCTGGAAGACAGTAAGGTTACAAGTGAGTGCCTAACTCAAGATCCATTCCAAAAAACTATTCAAGGAATGAGTACTGGATTGTTAGCTGGGGCTGGGGCCGCTTTTGGTGCAGTCTGGCAGTTACGGAATGAAGATTGAGTATGAACTACTACTAACCCGGAACTCCGGGTTAGATTAGGTTTCTGTACTAATTAGCCAGTGCCTTCACTTTGACTTTTGCCCAGCATTAAAGTCATGTGAGTCAATTATCCTAATTTATGTGGCTTTGGAAGAATACCGATCTATTAATGCACGAGCAAATTTCTGGTGTTGTTCAGCTAGATATTGAGGAGAGATAAACTGAGCATTACCCATGAAGCGATACACCCAACGACAAAACTCCTCCAGCGATCGCTCAGGCAATTTAATAATGTAATCTATCGCTAAGTGCGCCATCTTTGCAGAGCTAAGGAGTTCCTGAAAAGCTTGCGGCTGCAACTCTGGGCTAATCCAAGCCAAAACACTAGCAGTCTGATATGAAGAAGCTAAATCTTTGTGCAATGCTTCTTGTGCGTTTGCTCAATAATTCTATGTTCACTTTAGTTCTCCGAACAGCGTAGATCGTTAACGCAGATGGATTGACAATGAATTAATCATCCCTTGCTGTAATTTTCTTTCCTTGGCTAGCAATGCCGTTAAAGTGCATAATAATGATTTAACTTTACGCATATTCAACCTTGGGAGTCGGTTCAGTTTCGTACATTAAGCTACTTTTGTGCCTTTTATAATTGCAGGTCGAGGCAGCTAGTAGGTTATTGTCCTTGAAGCGATCGCGTCCTGCTGCCTTTGCCTGATATAATGCTCTATCCGCTGCTGCAATTATTTCTTCAAAGTTAGAACCAAGCTCAGGAATTATTGTGACCAACCCACTACTTATCCAACTCTATAGTACTTTGAGTTTCGCTTTAATTATATTAATCCGATGCACTAACTCTGCTTGATTCGTCTTGAGCAGATTCAGTATTCATTTTTGGGTGTTGCATAGTCAGGACTGAGCAGGGAGCATTGTGGAGTACGTAATTGCTGACACTACCCAAGGCTAACTCACTCCAACCAGATAGACCCTGACGTCCAACTACGATTAGGTCAGCACCCCAAGTGGAGGCTAATTTACAGATGGTTTGACCAGGATTGCCAGGGGATTGGATGAATTCTGTACTCACGCCTGTTAGAGTTGCTTCATTTGTACACGATTGTAGTAGCTCTAGACCTTGCTTTTCCAAAACCTCCCACTGCTGTTGATTGAACTCCAAAGTTTTTTTACTCATCACGGGATATGGATAGTAATCCTGCCTGGGAAGTATAGGTATATTTACTTTGGCCTGTTCTTCACCCGACAGAACATGCAACAGCATAAGGCTGCCCTTGCTCGCTTTTGCTAAGAACAAGGCTTTATCAAAGACATCTTTGGCGGATGCAGAGGTGTCGATTGCAACTAGAATCTTGTGAAACATATAGACTTCCTCCAAACTGTTGTGACTCCATATAAGAGCTGATTTATAAAGGTTCTCTTTAGGCAGCAAGGCGCTTCAACATCAAGCGCACCATTGCCGTTTCGCCCATCAACCCGCTCACGCCTGACAATAGTTCATAGTCCGTGGCTTGTGCGATGCAACCAGCGAAACCACCCAAATGTACACTCGACAACCCAGCTTTTGGCAACACCTGAAATTATGCTTCGGTTCGCTTAATAATTTCAACTTTGGCACTACAAACCTGCAAAAATGCTTGGGCGAACTTCTCCTTACTGTAGCCCTAGTTTATCTAAATCACAACTAACATAGATCAATCTTACTTCCTTTCTTTCTATCTCCTGTCTCATCAATAATTAAAATGATTTGTCTACCTTTTAGTATCTATAAAATTAATTAGTTCTAAACACAAAGCTCTTAACTTCTCTATATCCCAAGATGATTTGTTAAGAAATGATGTAGCCCTTAATACTTATCTAATCCAACAATCTTTGCTATTTCTAGAGGCTTTTCGTTTTAAATCAGAAATACATCCTATATTCCTATATGTAGATACTTAAATGCTTCAAAAAGCCTAACATCTAAAAACAGCTTTTTATACAACAGACAATATTCGTCCACAAAGTTGATGGTTTGTACGGGTGAGCGAGGCTCTCCCATACCCTGTATATTAATTCTATTTTATGTATATTATTATACTATTTTTGAGGTGACACAACAGGGCTAATAACCCCTCATTCCCTAACGTATCTTTCAAAAAGATTGTCTCAGTAGGCTGATGCGCGCCTACTGTTCTCTACATTAAACCAGCAATTAAGCCCGCGTTAACCTTTTTAAATTTTGGCTATTCAGTATGTTCCAGGAAGTAGAAGACGAAAGCTTACTAAAAAAGATCCCTCTCCCCATTCAGGAAATCTCAGAGGATAGGGAATTAACACAAACGGTAATTCTTCCCACAAATCTGCCTATTAAACTTTCCAAACCGCAAATTCGCACAAGTCTCAGGGCATTAACTCTCGAGAGTCTTTTTGCTGCGGTTTTTTACAGTATCATCGGTTCAGCGTTGCTCAGTAATTTCTTGCTAGAGCTGGGTGCCGGGCCAGTAGAAATTGGTCTGCTCGCCTCTATTCCTCAGCTGGTGAATCTGCTCCAACCACTGGGAGCTTATTTGGTAGAACGAAGTAGCAGCTTCAACTGGTATTGCATGAGCATTTTCATCCCGGCGCGGCTACTGTGGATAATTCTCGTGCCAGCGATTTGGTTGGTCAGCTCATCTAACTATATCACTAAGCACCAAGTAGTGCTGTTGACATTAGGAATTATGTTAGTGGCTAATATCATTGAAGCTTTCGCCCGTGCTCCCTGGATGACCTGGACGGCTGTGTTAGTACCTGGGCGGTTGCGGGGGCGGTATTTTGGCTTTCGCAATAGTGTTCTCAGTTTGATGAATCTCATCGGTGTGCCGTTGCTGGGTCTAGCAGTATCGATCTGGCCTAGTGGAACGCTCCAAGGCTACGGTGCAATCTTGGTTCTAGGAATTGTGCTTGGGCTGCTTAGTCAAGGCTGTCAGTTCTGGATGAGCGATGTGAACCCGCAGCTTTTAAAAGTCGTGGGGTCAGAGCCACCCCAACCATACCGCAGCGGGATACATCTTCGCTTCCTTAATGATGCCAATTTTTTGAAGTTACTGATTTACCTTGCCATCTGGTGCTTTGCCGTTAACCTCAGCGCTCCCTTCTTTAACCTCTATATGCTAGATAACCTGGATATAGATGTCAGCCTAGTAACAATCTATAACGGTTTAGGAGCTGGTGCTAATATGCTGCTGCTGGTTTTCTGGGGCAAACTGTCTGACCGGATTGGGAATCGTCCGATCATGTTATTAGTAGGAATCTTGGTGGCGGTGACGCCTGTATTATGGTTAGTAGCTGGCAATGATTCAATTTCCCTTTGGATATGGTTACCCTTTTTACACGTGTTGGGATCTGGGACGTGGGCGGCCATTGACCTGTGTACCAACAATCTGATGATGGGAGTGGCACCGGTGACTAATCAATCCACTTACTTTGCGATCGCCGGGGCGGTTGCTGGTGTCACTGGAGCAGTGGGAATCATAGCTGGTAGCTTTCTTGCGACTCTGCCTGGTGCCGGTGGCTTACTGGGACTGTTTGCTCTTTCAACCGTCCTACGGACGGCTGCTCTCTTGCCCTTGGTTTTTGTTCAAGAGCAAGGCTCTGTACCTCTGGGTCAGCTTTGGCGAGTCCTATTCTCAGTCAAGCAGCAAAGAGTACCGATTTAACAATATTGAACGTCAACCACTTGAGGCTTTGTTAATTGCTGTAGTTTTCATAATGAATCAGAAGATGGATTTACGCAAAAAAATATTACTTGGCAATATATAAGGAGTGGTATACAGAAAATCCAGATATTGCCAAGGAAGCTTTTAGTCAATCTGCTTGTGAGGTAATTGACATTCTCAAGAATATCGAGAAAGTTCTTGCAAAGCATTAAAAGATAACATATCACCAGAGCCGAACAGCGAGAAGTAATTGCTTGATATTGATTTGCTACTTGTGTAGGCTCAGTTCAACCGTTATGTGGCTTAGTCCGTTGGTGGGAGGCTACAAATGGTACAAAACCCAGGATCGTTGTCTAACTGTGCTATCCATTACAGCTAACGCTTCGCTGCAACAGACTGAATCGATATCTGGGTTGGGATACAAAGAAGTAAGCCTATGGGTGCATTTGCTTTCTTGGTAACTTATAGAGAATAATCACAAATAAAGCAGCTTTGGCATCTTCGTGCGAGAGAATAAATATAAAATATGGCGATCGCAATCGATTTTGGTACTAGCAACACAGTCATTGCTCGTTGGAACCCTGTAACCCAGCAGCCAGAAACCCTGACTCTACCAGGTTTATCAATCAAACAAAGTCTCAATCCGCCACTGATTCCCAGCTTGGTTTATGTTGAAGACGCAGCCCAAAATAAAGTCTTAGTCGGGCAACAAGTACGCGATCGCGGTTTTGACCTCAAAGGCGAAACGCGATTTTTCCGCAGCTTCAAACGCGGTATTGGTGCAGATATTCAAGGTTTCTTACCCGAACTAGATGGGCAAATTGTCACCTTTGAACAAGTAGGGCAATGGTTCCTGACTCAAGTAATTGAAGAACTAGCACCCCTGGAAGGTGGGTTAGATTCTCTGGTGTTAACCGTACCTGTAGACAGTTTTGAAGCCTATCGTCATTGGTTGGGAACAGTATGTCAAAGCCTCCCTGTCGAACAAGTACGAATGCTGGATGAACCCACAGCCGCCGCCTTGGGTTATGGTTTGGCAGATCGAGAAAATCTTTTGGTGATTGACTTCGGCGGTGGAACTTTGGATTTGTCCCTTGTTCGGTTGGATCAAAGCGTGCAAGCAAGCACAAAGCCCTTGGGATTTCTCCTCAAATGGGGTAATAAGTCTCTAGCTGAAGATTCAAAACAAAAAGTCAAAACTGCCCGTGTTCTGGCAAAAGCAGGGCAAAATCTAGGTGGTACTGATATTGATAATTGGTTGGTAGATTACTTTGCTAAAACTCAAGAATTGGCGGTAAGTCCCTTGACAACACGATTGGCTGAACGGGTAAAAATTCAGCTATCAACTCAAAACCAAGCTAGTGAAGTTTATTTTGACGATGAGACATTTGAAAGTTATGAACTGGAACTAAACCGCGACACTTTTGACGATATCCTCAAAGAACACGCCTTTTTTGAGTTATTGGATGAGTCGATGACGACACTGTTGCAGCAAGCAAGACGGCAAGGGATAGAACTTCCAGATATTAGTGCAGTTTTGTTAGTTGGTGGGACAGTACAATTGCCAGCAGTGCAGACATGGATCAAACAGTATTTTGAGCCAGAAAAAATCCGTTGCGAACGTCCCTTTGAAGCGATCGCTCAAGGTGCATTACAGTTAGCACAAGGGATACAAATCAAAGACTTCCTCTATCATAGTTATGGTATCCGCTACTGGGATCGTCGCAATCAGCGCCACAAATGGCATTCTTTAATTAAAGCTGGACAAGCATATCCGATGACTCAGCCAGTGGAATTAGTCTTAGGTGCTTCTGTAGAAAATCAACCCAGTATTGAACTAATTATGGGAGAATTGGGAGCAGATACAGGTAGTACTGAAGTTTATTTTGATGGCGATCGCTTGATTACTCGCCGTATGGACAATAATGAAACCAACGTCAAACCCCTCAACGATCGAGAAGGTGCGAAGACAATTGCCCAACTCACACCAACCGGATATCCTGGAAGCGATCGCATCAAAATCCTCTTTCAAGTTGATGAACAACGCTTTTTACGAATCACTGTTGAAGACTTGTTAACTAATGACACGCTGTTGGAGAATCAACTTGTGGCACAGTTGAGTTAATTAAGTAAAAGGATTTAAAAGTGGGATACCGCAGCCATCGAAATCCCGGATGTTGCGCGTTACTAAGGTCAATTGATGAATTTGAGCAGTAGCAGCAATCATCATATCTGCTTGGGTGTGTGTTTTCCCACTTAATCTTAGTTGACCTCGCAATTCACCGGAGCGCTTGGCAATTTCAATGGTGATGGGCAATACTTGACAGTTATTTTCTAAAAAGTTATCAAACCATATTTGAATTCTAGGGTTGGGTTTGGATGTCATATCAAGTTCGGATAATTACTTATAATAAAGGTGGAATCGTTGCAGTGCATATA
>NZ_JAVRCD010000021.1:0-122890 GCF_034530895.1 Nostoc sp. DedQUE08 | reverse complement strand
ATGTTAGCGTATGATACCCGCTAACTACTCTCCCACACCTTTTTTCGTTCACCCAGGGTATAAGTGTATTTGTCTAAAACATTCCAGTAATAACGGGATAAATTATTAGTATAATTACCAGCACAGAAAAGCCTCGGTTTGAATGTCCGATCTTTACTTTCTAATTCTGATGATTCATCACTGTCCTTGTTGAATATGAATAATATCTTGTTACATGATACGCGCTCTAAAATAGTAGAAATTGGACGCCTATTATATAAGCGACACTTAACTGACTCGGCTGGAGGAAATATTAGTATCAAGGTGAATGATCAAATATGTATTTCGCCGCGACGGAGTGGGAGTAATTTTCAATGGAATATTACCCCTGAACAGGTTTGTGTAGTTGACATCAAGGGGAACAAGATTGAAGGAGAAGGCGAGCCATCACGAGAATTGAACGTTCACCTTAAACTACATACTGAGTTTGTGGATTTTGGAAGGGCAGTTATTCATGCACATCCACGAAATATTTTAGTATTTGCCTCAACAAAAACACCAATTATCCCTATACTTGAGAACTCTATGAAGTTTGGTATTACTCCTATCATAGATTATCATCCGGCGTGCAGTCAAAAGTTGGCAGATGCTGTGACGGCTTCTCTAAAAGGGCGCGAAGATATTATTTATAACCATGCGGCTGGAGTTATTGTACCAAGGCACGGCCTTTTTCTTATGGGAAGAGATATTAATGCAGCGTATGATGCCGTCGAAAGACTTGAGTTAAATGCTTATTGTATTTTAATGTCAAAACTAATCGAATCTGATATTGCGAACTCTAAGTAGGATGGGCTTGAAAAACTCAATTATGTGGAGAGCGATCGCTGCTCACGTAGGTTGAGTTGAGTTTCGTACCTCAACACCCACAGGCTTTAGCCAGAACTAAGCAATCACTACTCACAGGCAGCAGCCACAACTTAAATTGCCTATGTCAGCGACCGCCTGGGAGTCAGAATGCCTTGAAGCGCAAATCCCCCACACTACCACCGTGCAAGTCATGTTCGGATGTGTTTGCCCAAGGCTTACCTGCCCGCGCTTTGTGCCAGTTGCGTAAGTCCTGTTGGTTTGTCTTCTTCTCTCACTTTGCAACTTTCACGGTCTCATTCGATTAATAGAGTTGTCGGGAAATAAGAGAGAATAGACAGCAGTGGTAGGGAAAGATCATGCTGAATATTAAGGGTGCGCTCAAGCAAGACCGACTGTTGCGGGCATGGGAGCAACGCGATTTTGTGAGGTCGGATCAAAAATCAGTGATCGCTAAAACTTACATTTGTGTATGAAATCTGAGTTTTGCGCTTTGTACTTCTAGATTCTGTCGGTTGTATTCGCATCAAAATTGCAATATTCTTCATCAAGATTGCAATATTCCTCATTAACATTGCAATGTTCCTCATCAAAATTGCAATATTCTTCATAAAGATTGCAATATTCCTCATTAACATTGCAACGTTCATCATCAACATTGCAACATTCATCATCAACATTGCAATGTTCCTCATCAACATTGCAATATTCCTCATCAATATTAAAGCAATTACAAAGAAAAATAGGTAAAAACTGGAAATATAGAGAAATTACTCAAATTGGTTGGAATTTTTTTAACAAATATAATTATCGCTAATTTTACTGAACCAAAAAACAACTTTAGTAAGCCAAAGTAGCTTTAGAAACCTCTCTAAGGAATATATTGATGTCTCGTAAAAAACGTACATCCCGTGTTCTCGAAAAAGCTGAGTTGAGATCCGCTGGACTAAAAGCAATTGATTCAAATATGAGTTTTGGTGATGATTGCGATTTGCAAAATTTGAGTCAAGCAATTGAACAGCTAAGAACCATGCTTGATGCTTATAACACTGCGTTAACTGTAATTGATTCTTCTAAAACTAAAATTGATGCGATGGAGAAAACCCTCAGTAATCTTACAGATAAGATGGTCAGAGGGGTTGCTTTTAAATATGGCAAAGATAGTAGCGAATATGAAATGGCGGGTGGGGTTCGCGAGAGTGAACGGATTCGCAAAAGCAGATTGAGCCGCTTGAAAGCTGCTGGTGGAGAAGCATCAGATAAAAATCCTAAAACTACCTAATACAGCCCGGATAAAAGCATAAAACAGCAGGGAAAGCAATGTTCTTACAAGGGATGTAGAGAACGAACAAAGGTACTTGGCTGATTAAAATTATTTTCTCAATTATTGCAATTGTTTATGGTAAAGCATAATCTATTGCAATTTTTTATATTTACTAACGGTCTTTGATAAACAATAATTATATACAGCTACTATCATGCATCATCATGCATATTAGATCGGACATTTTGTAGTTATATCTAATATTTTAGAATACTGAGACTCTTACTGCATAGTGTTTTCAACCATTTTACTTGTCTAAATACTGATTAGAGTTTATAGTGATACGGTGTTTTCCGTTCCTTGTCTCGGCAGATTCATAACATGATTTATTCTGGCAAATTACACAAGTATTTTGCGGGCATTTCTTTGTCTGTAATTTTAGTAGGTGACTTAGTTTTCACACAAAATACTGCTCCAGTTTTAGCTGAAACTATAAATACATCGGTCGGCGAACCTGTGACATTCAGTTGCAATGATAGTGAAGCGACAATCGCAGCTAAAAATGGCCCCAAAGTAGCTAATGGATCGGCAAGAATTTACATTGGTTATCAGCAATTCTCAAATAACAAAAACCCTATAACTATCCGCTTTAATAATGGGATAAAAGCATGGTGTCGTGACGATCACGAGACAACAGGCGATGATGGTACAGGTTACGGATTGTATTGGAATGGAAGTGATGTTTTATATGGCATTTACTCTTCTACAGGCAGTCAGACAGGTAACAATTTTAGCCGTTTTGCTAGTGGTCGGTGGTTGTCTAGCTATGGTAATGGAGGCGGGCCAAAAGTCGCAGTGATAGCCCGAATTAATCCAGCTAATGGCCAGGTTGATTATGCCACATTTTTATCTTCTAAAAAGCCAGATAATGGACAAACGAACTCTTTACTCGTCCAGTCTCTATCATGGAATGGCGCAAATTTGACTGTGAAAGCAATGTCATGGTGGAATCCCCGTAACACCTATACAAATTCCATGAATTGCTCTGGTTCATCACCTTATCAATACACAGCCGCATTTACAAGCGATTTAAGAACGATGACCTCAGCTTCAGCCAGTACTTGTAGGTAAAAGGAAAAATTTAGCTTTCAAATTAAGGAAACATATTGTTTCCAGTTGTTTAAGAATTAACAACAACCCTGGCGAATCGAATTTACAACCTTAAATCCCCAACTTATTATGGATTTAAGGTTTTCTTGTTGTTCGCAAATGATTTAAAATTGACTTTGTAGAAACAGCGATTCATCGCGTCTCTTGCCTTAACCGAATTGAAAGTAACGCTTCATTTAGGGACACGAACGAAGTTTTGCGTCGATTCGTGCCCTAGACACAATGGAATAGCTATTGCTCCAGAATTCCCAGAGGTACCAACATGACTGTTATCACTCCTGATAGTCTCATCGTGGAGGAAAGCCCCTCTCACGCCGCGCATAAACCAAATCGTATGCTCTGGATCAGCGAAGCAGGAGGACTTACCCAGTTCGGCGCGTTCATCGAAGTCTTGCAGCCTGGCTCTCGTTCGTCAATCAAACATTGGCATAGTGCTGAGGATGAAATGGTCTATGTCCTCGAAGGCGAGATCGTGCTCATCGAAGGAGACGCAAAGACTGTACTACGTCCTGGCGACGCCGCAACTTTTCAAGCAGGAGTGCCGATAGGCCACTTTCTCGAGAATCGTAGCTCCAAGGCAACGCAATGCCTGATAGTCGGCACTCGAGCGGAAGTAGACACAATCACGTATCCTGACCACGATCGGGTTTGTCACCGTAACCGATCGCTGCCAGACGACATTTGGACTAACGGCGCGGGAGAACCTGCCTCGAGTCCCTACTAGAAATGATTGCTGGATGCTTTTTGTACGCGCAGCGTGCGGCTGTGTAGAAATGCCCGACAATGTTCTCGCTAGGTGCACTATCAAAGCGTCGCCTAACAAGTTGCTGCACCGGAACGCCACAAGTTGGTCGGTTGAGTTGCCAAGGTTGTCTGCGTCCGGTGAGTTTGGTCGTTAAACACCCAGATTTTGCTGCATCTGTTCCTAATTGTTCCCATTTGGACGCTGAATAATTGTCTCCACCACACGCCGCTTGGCTTTGGGATCGATACCTACTAAGCGCACATACTCACCGCTATATTCTGCCAGAGTTGCCTCCAAATTTGAGATGGCATCAGTCTCAGCATCAATGTGGCTATGAACACAAGTTTGCCAAGAACCTGTGCGGAAGCGGCGCTCATCTACGTGTTCAATACTAATTTTGTAACCTTGAGCCAATAATTCCCTAATTTGAGCTTGTGTATCTAGAGTCAAATGTGGACTGGATGCTTCCTGTTTCTGAAATCCATTTGTTTTTACTTCTTGGGTTGGGCTATTTAACGGCTGACTAATTGGTTTAATTGGTGTTACAACAGCAGGTGGTGTGGATTGAGAATTTCTACCTCGATTGAGACGATTGTAATCATCAACCAAATGGGAATTTTCTACCCGTTTTTGTTCGCCAACCAGGAAGTTACCAGACTCGATTAAGTGAGACAGCCTGAAATCTGGCTTTTGAAATTCTGGTGGGCCTTTAGCGCTGTTAACCACACTCAAGGATATCTGCTCAAAACCTACTTTATGAATGTAGTTGCGGATTTGTTCGTCATAAATGCGCGATCGCAAAGCGCTAAAAAAGTCAATGGACTGATTGACAAAAGTATCAACTAGCTGTTCAACTTCCTTCTGTGACAGTCCATCCGCTTCAAAAATACCCTTGACAATTCCCACCTTATCGTCTCTATCTGGTTCCCAGTAGAATTTCTCCATCCGTCCATCCCGAATTAACGGTGCATAGAGAGTAGAAAAATCATTACCTGTGACAATAATCGGCACGCGATGTAAAGGTGTGGAATCATAGCTTCCCGGCAACTGCACATCTGTGGGATTATCAGCAATATTCATCAGTGTGGCATTCACCAACTGCGTGTTTACAGTATATTGAGTCCCTTCATCAAAACGTCCAGCACCAGCATCTAAATCGTTAATCATTAGTACACACATTTTGCCGCGTACTTTGATCAGTTCTGCTGTTTCCCGATAGCGCAACCGAATCAACCGCGCTGGATCTCCCGCATCTGGACTTTCTAATTCGCCACCAGATATGTTAGTGACTTCGATACCCATTTTCTCGAAGACTAATTGACATTGAAATGTTTTACCTTCTCCTTTGCGTCCATGAATACCCAGTATCACGGGAACTCGCACGCCAGGAAGCTTCAGGAAATTTTTGGTAATGTGGACAGCAAGTTTGTCCAAAAAGCGGGGAGCGATGTAGTAACCCATGAGTTTATGTAATGAAAAATTAACACTTCTAAGGTTAATGTTAATTTTTTTTGGGGATAGCGATCGCTTTTCTTTCAGACAAGCTTGTGTTTGTTCATCGTGTTGGGTTGATTAGACATCTTGCAAAAATAACAAATGCCAGGATATTGGGGTGCATGTTAAAGGTTAAAGGGTAAAGGAAAATTCCATACCTTTACCTTATTACCCCTTCCCCTTTTCCCTACAATGCCAAGAAGTCTATTGTCTGTTACCATTGAACACGCGCCCAAGCATGGAAGGAGTGAAAACTGCTGTTATTTGGTAGTGCCAAAGATTTGATTACAATATCAAATGACTTTGATAAGCCATTTGTATAATTTCAGGATTATTTAGATTAACCTATTTTTGAGAATAGAGCGTGTTTTCAAGCACGCCCTAGTATTGCATATCGCTACAGTTAATAGAAATCGTTTGTATTTACTACGTCTCATTAGCCAAAATTTCTTTTAAAGCAGACAACGCCTCTACTGTTAATGTATTTGGGTTGTTAGGATCGTCAGGCAATATAATACCGCGCTTTGCAAGAGCAGCAATAATCTTAGGGTTTAGTAATACTGAATCAGCAGGCGTTGCGCCACCGTATACACTTTTCAATTCCCGATCATCTGTTATTTCTTCAATAAACATAACTGGAGCTTGATTTAAATCGACGTTATCTTTGATTTGGTTTTTAGTCATAAATCACATCCCAATTACGCATTGTTAGCTAATTATTGAATGCATACTTAATGTATCATTTGGAAAAAGCAAAAATCAAGGGTTGATATTGAAAAAACCTACTTTTACAACTAATTTTACTAATTTTTGGATTAATGTAATAAGGCAAGGGCTGAGGACGCGATCGCACTTCTTGGCAGTGTACCAGTTAACAAATGTTTAGCCCAACGCTGTCGGTGGCTTTTCATATTATGGCAAAAACGATTGTAAAAAACCTTGAGAGTGTAGTCTCAACGTTACAATTGGCCCAATACTTTATTTGCACTTGTTGTGGTTTAACATCACTTTTGATTTAATTTTACTTCTGTAATGCTGATGGATACTTATAATATAGGAATTAAAATTTAACTATGGAAACACAACCGATAGAAGTAATTGGAGGTGGACTAGCTGGGACAGAAGCAGCTTGGCAAATAGCCCAAGCTGGAGTGCCAGTAATTCTGCATGAAATGCGTCCAAAGCGATTTAGTCCGGCTCATCATACAGAACATTTAGCAGAATTAGTGTGTAGTAATTCCTTTGGGGCAATGGCAAGCGATCGCGCGGCGGGATTATTGCACGAAGAGTTACGCCAACTCGGTTCGATTGTCATCTCAAAAGCTGATGAACACGCCGTGCCGGCTGGTGGGGCGCTAGCCGTAGACAGGGGAGAATTTGGCCAAGATTTAACTAAAACTTTAGCGAGTCATCCTTTAGTTGAATTCCGTCGGGGTGAAGTGTCTGCAATTCCTGAAGGGATTGTGGTTTTAGCAACCGGGCCTTTAACTAGTCCCGATTTAGCAGAAGATTTGCGCCGCTTTACGGGGATGGAATACCTCAGCTTTTTTGATGCAGCCAGTCCGATTATCGTCGGAGAATCGATTAATCGTGACATTGCTTTTATGGCATCGCGTTATGACAAAGGTGAAGCCGCTTATCTCAACTGCCCAATGAATAAAGAGCAGTACTTGCACTTTCGAGAAGAACTCTGTAAAGCCGAACAAACAGAACTCAAGGGTTTTGAACGAGAAACGGCGAAATTTTTTGAAGCTTGTTTGCCCATAGAAGAACTAGCCCAGCGCGGGGAAGATACCATGCGTTACGGCCCCCTAAAGCCAGTGGGATTGTCAGATACTCGCACAGGGGAACGCCCTTATGCTGTGGTGCAGTTACGACAAGAAGATAAAGCTGGTCAATTGTGGAATATGGTAGGATTTCAAACTAATCTGCGTTGGGGCGAACAAAAGCGCATCTTTCAATTAATTCCCAGTTTAGAAAAAGCAGAGTTTGTCAGGCTGGGAGTGATGCACCGCAACACTTTTATTAATGCTCCTCAATTAATGCATCCTACCTTGCAATTTAAAGAGCGTCCGACATTATTAGCTGCTGGACAATTGATTGGTACTGAAGGTTATACTGCTGCGGCTGCGGGTGGTTGCTTGGCGGGAATTAATGCAGCGCGATTAGCTTTGGGTAAAGAAGCTTTGGTTTTACCACCAACAACCATGATCGGTGCGTTATTAGAATTTATTAGTTCTGCTTCACCGAAGCATTTCCAACCAATGCCGCCTAATTTTGGGATTTTCCCCGATTTAGGAATGAAAATCAAAAGTAAACCAGAGCGTTATGGACGTTACCGCGATCGCTCTTTAGCTGATTTGGCAAATTGGAAAGCTAATTGTAATTAATGGGCATTGGGCATTGGGCATTGGGCATTGGGCATTGGGCATTGATTATCCCCCTTGCCCCACCATTTCCCCATCTCCCCACCTCTATCTATTTTTTAATAGTGACTAATCCATGTATGCCTAATGCTGTAATTACACCTCCTAGCAATCCCCAAGTACCATCGGCAAATACGTTAATGCGATGAATGTAGGTGCGATGATAGGCATACTCTAACTGTCTATCATTTACTATTCCTCCGACCTCTACCAGGTTTTCCACATAGTTTTCAGCTTTGATCAGTGCTGCATAATCGAGATTAAACCAATACAACGATACTCCCACCACCGCCAAACCTGGAAAAACTAAGGTAATTAAAAGAATTGCTATGCGTGCGTTCATAAATCTCAGCCGCTAATAAACCTGCTCAATGCTGACATACTTAGAATCCTTGTGTTACAACTTGGCAGGCCAATTTAATAATGCGTTGGAGTGAGTGAATCAGATTTTGGGAATAATCCTCATAGTGTTTGAAAGCATCGTTTTAGTTAGGTTCGCACTATGAGAGGGCGATTTCTAGAAAAAAAGCAGATTTATTGCTGTTTATCTATTGCATTTTGCTGTATTTTGTGGATATGTTTAGCATTAATTCCAGCCGACGCAACATCTACAGAGTCTATTGATACTCTGCGACAACAGCAGCAACAAATGAACCAGCAGCGTCAGGGTGTAGTTGGAGAGCGCGATCGCTTAACTAATCTCCAACAAGAGGCCCAAAAACACCTGACTGGTTTAAAGCAAAATCTGCAAACTACAGATAGCTATCTTCAAGAGAGCGAATCACGATTACAACTTGCTAGCCAACGCCTCCAGCAGTTAGAAGCTGATTTAGATGTGGCAGAACGTTCGTATCAGGAGCGGCAAATCGCAACAGTAGCACGATTGCGTTATCTCCAGCGATCGCCTGCTTTTGCGGGATGGGCAGTTTTGCTCGAAAGTGAAAATATCAGCGACTTTTTCAGCCGTCGTCATCAGTTGAAGTTAGTGTTTCAAGCAGACCAGAAAATTTTGGTAAAACTCAACACCCAAGCAAACTCGATCGATAAACAAAAAACGGAAGTAGAACAGCAAAAAAACGAAATTGGTTTAATTCGCGAGCAACTGTTGGCACAAAAAGCCGATTATCAAACCCAGGCGCAATCACAATCAGAATTGATTCAACGCCTGAATAGCGATCGCCTCGCCTTAGAAGCTGCACAAAATCAGCTAGAAAGAGAATCCAAAAATCTGGAAGTTTTGATTCAACAAAAGGTAGCAGAAGCCCAAGAAAAAACCAACAGCCGAACAGGTATCATCATTCGAGGAACTGGTGTAATGGGATATCCTAGTGATGCTCCTACTAGCAGTCCCTTCGGCTGGCGGATACACCCAATTCTTGGCTATCGTCGCTTTCATGCCGGGTTAGATTTTGCCGCCAGCTATGGTAGTAAAATTCGGGCAGCCGATTCGGGAACAGTAATTTTTGCTGGCTGGTATGGTGGTTATGGCAGAGCGGTAATTATCGACCACGGCAATGGTATGACTACACTCTACGGGCATACCAGCGAGTTATATGTTTCTGAGGGACAAGCAGTTGAACGCGGACAAGCGATCGCAGCTGTCGGTTCCACAGGTTTCTCAACTGGCCCCCACCTCCACTTTGAAGTTCGTCGCAATGGTACGCCCGTAGACCCAGCTAATTATCTTTAAAGCTGCGAATTTTATCACAGACGTGCTATAATATAGAAGATTAAGGGCGCGTGGCTCAGTGGATAGAGCAACAGATTCCGGTTCTGTGGGTCGGGGGTTCAAATCCCTCCGCGCTCGTTACCTTTTGTCGATTGCCAAATTATTTGTCCGCGTTGACAAATCATATTTGACAGCAATTTTCTGCCTTATATCAAGTATGGCAGAACTCTTTTTATATGGAGCGGCTAATTAGTATTTAATATTTAGAGCATTCCTAAAATAGAGGTAGAGGCTAAATCTTCCTTATTAGCCGCGCATGGGTTTGATGCAACTAGGATTTTTGTGGGAAGAAAAACCTAACCTTTAGCCCCCTTTTTTATAAGAGAAAGGGGAAACTCAAAGCTTCTCTCCTTGTAGGAGAGAGGAATGGAAGTGAGGTCAATATTTAGTTTTGATGGTGTTTAATTATGACTGCTTTAACCTTACAATTACCTGCTAATCTGCAATTTACTGATGAGGAATTTGCACAGATTGTCGCTGTGAATAAAGAATTACGACTAGAGTTAACTGCTGAAGGGGAATTAATTATCATGTCACCCACTGGGGGAGAAACGGGAAACCGTAATTTTGAACTGTATCTTGATTTAGGAGTTTGGAACAGACAGAACAAGCTCGGAAAAGCTTTCGATTCTTCTACTGGGTTTAAACTGCCAAATGGGGCAACTCGTTCACCTGATGCTTCTTGGGTAAGGATAGCAAGATGGAATGCTCTTACTCCAGAACAAAGAAAGAAATTTCTCCCTTTGTGTCCTGATTTTGCAGTGGAATTAGTTTCTGAAACTGATGATGTAGAAGATACTAAAGCCAAAATGACAGAATATTTAGCAAATGGCTTACAACTCGGTTGGTTAATTAATCCTAAAGAGAAACAAGTAATAATTTATCGCCCAAATCTGGTACCTGAAGTTTTACAATCTCCTACAAGTTTATCGGGTGAAGATGTTCTCCCTGGTTTTGTTTTAAATTTACAGCATATTTTTGCATAGATAACTGATTATCTTGATTTTATTTCTACTCAAATTCGCTTAAACCATCGACACTCCCTTTAAAGCTCAAACCAGATTCGACACCGCCACAAGTGCTGAGTGTAATAACTTTAGAAAAGTGAAAATCTTTTTTGATGGCGATCGCACTTCTTCAGCAAAAAAATCAACTAACTTAAAGCCAATATGGTTTTCCAGTACACTAACGCATTTGTCACCATAGCATCGGTTAATTTTGAGAAGTTAGTTAATTTCTATACCAAATTGCTGGAGCAAAAGCCAGTTATTTTGGTTCCAAATCTCTATGCTGAGTTTAATTTAATTAGTATGCGATTAGGTATTTTTAAACCAAAGAACACAAATGAGTCGGAATTTGAAGCGATTGCCAAAAGTAAGATAAGTTTGTGTTTAGAGGTGAGTAACTTAGAAGATGCGATCGCTCACCTAACTGCTTTGGGCTATCCTCCACCAGGAGACATTTCCATTGCTTCCCACGGCAGAGAAATTTATACCTATGACTCTGATGGCAATCGTCTGATTTTACATCAAGCGGCTACAGGGAGTCATTAGTCATTTGCAAAGGACAAATGACTAATGACAAAGGACAAATAACAAAGGACAAATAAAAAAATGGCTATAACTCAAAACTATAGATTAAACCTGATTCAATGGTATCCAGGTCACATTGCGAAAGCTGAAAAGAAGCTCAAAGAACAGCTAAAGCGTGTAGATGTGGTGTTTGAGGTACGAGATGCTCGGATTCCCTTAGCAACTCACCATCCCCAAATAGGTGAGTGGGTAGAAGGTAAAAAACGGGTGTTGATACTTAACCGAGTAGATATGATTACACCACAAATGCGATCGCTATGGATCGATTGGTTTAAACGTCAAGGAGAAGTCCCTTATTTTACCAACGCTCAACATGGTAAAGGTATAGCAGAAGTAGCGCGGGCAGCGCAAGCTGCTGGGGTAGAACTTAATCAAAGAAGAAGCGATCGCGGGATGTTACCCCGTCCAGTGCGGGCTGTGGTAATTGGTTTTCCCAATGTTGGTAAATCAGCTTTGATTAACCGCCTGTTGGGAAAGCGAGTTGTAGAAAGTGCAGCTCGTCCTGGCGTAACTCGCCAACTACGCTGGGTGCGAATTTCCGAACATTTAGAATTGCTTGATGCTCCTGGTGTCATCCCTTTGAGATTAGAAGACCAAGACGCAGCCTTGAAATTAGCTATTTGTGATGATATCGGTGAAGCATCTTACGATAACCAGTTAGTAGCAGCAGCCTTAGTGGATTTACTCAACTATCTAGAAGCTGTAGCAGGAGATTTATTACCAAAAAAACCATTACAGTCTCGTTATCAACTCGATTCAACATCAGACACCGGAGATACCTATTTACACGCCTTGGCAGAGCATCGTTACAAAGGTGATGTAGAGCGAACAGCAAGGCAACTTTTAACAGATTTTCGTAAGGGATTGTTGGGTGAAATGAGTTTAGAATTACCACCAAATTAAATCTAAATTCAAATAGTAAAAATTAGGAAATCTATTTGATTTTTAACAGGACTTACGCAAGTGTCACAAGCAATGGTGCGGCTATGTTGTGCTGCGCGCCAAACAACTAGGCGATAAACATGATAACGTCTTGACTTTTAATTGCAAAGATAAATAATTTTATAAATTGTTTGACCAGTTTGATAAGCTAAATCTTTGAGCTTAAACCAGACTAAAATAGCGCATTCAATATGATTTATGGGAGTAGCACATAGTTACTGAAAAATGCGATCGCGCGCGTTAGATACTGCCACTCACCAACTAAATTCGAGATTTCCAAGAAATATATTATCCAAATAAACGTAGACGCATACTCCTAAAAAGAAGCAAGCTACGCAAAGCGTCTGTCTGCGACACGCTGTTCGCGTTCGTAGAAAAGCGGCTACTCTACGAAAACGCCAAAGGCGAAGCCGCTTTTCTACCACTCCAAGTGCAGAGAACACAAAAAGAGAAGAAATAGAAAGAATTTTTGCGTCAGTTTTGAGATATTTTTATTTGGAAGTTTCTTAATACTTTTTTAATGTTGCCTCATGCCTTTCTTTGTCAGGTCAAAAACTCTTTGACGGAGTTCTGATACTACTTTGGGAAATCATCAAAATGCGTTCGCCACATTTATATAAAGGTGTTTGCATTCCTACTCTTTGGCTCCAGTGCCCGATACCCAATGTAACTTTTCTAATGGTTGTTACTCAATTTATAGTAGTGGGAATTATAACACTAGTATAAAGAGATTTTCGTAAAAATTTATGAGCGCAAAAGTTGATGGAACTTTAAGGATTGCTGGCTACCAAATCATCGAGCAACTTTATTCAGGTTCTCGTACTCAAGTGTATCGGGCAATTCGAGAATGCGTAGGCGCAGCCCGCCGCAGGCATCGCCTACCAGTTGTCATCAAGCTCTTAAAACGAGAATACCCAACTTTTACCGAATTAGTCCAGTTTCGCAACCAATATGCGATCGCTAAAAACCTAGATATTCCCGGCATTATCAAACCCTACAGCCTGGAAGCCCATCATAATGGCTATGCCTTAGTCATGGAAGACTTTGGTGGTGTTTCCTTGCGGCAATTTACTCAAGGAAAAACACTGACATTAGAGCAATTCTTACCCATTGCTCTGCAACTACTAGAAATCTTACACAAGTTACATCAACAGCGCGTCATTCACAAAGACATCAAGCCAGCCAACATCTTGATTCACCCTGACACGAAACAAATCAAGCTGATTGACTTTAGTATTGCCTCGCTCTTACCACGAGAAACCCAGGAACTTCAGAGCCTCAATGGACTAGAAGGAACGCTAGCCTATCTGTCGCCAGAGCAAACCGGACGGATGAACAGAGGCATTGACTACCGCAGTGACTTCTATTCTTTAGGTGTGACTTTCTTTGAATTACTGAGTGGAAAATTGCCCTTTGAGTCCTATGAACCGATGGAGTTGGTGCATTACCACATTGCGAAACTTCCACCTAGCCTGTGCGATTTCAACCCCAAATTGCCCTTGATGCTGGGCGAAATTGTCCGCAAACTGATGGCGAAGAACGCCGAAGACCGCTATCAAAGTGCGCTAGGACTTAAACATGACCTTGTTACCTGCTTAGAACAGTGGCGAGAAACAGGCAAACACACCTGGTTTGATTTAGGACAGCGAGATATTAGCGATCGCTTTCTCATACCCGAAAAACTCTACGGACGGGAATCGGAGGTACAAACGTTACTAGAAGCATTTGGTGATGTTGCCAATGGTGGCTCTCAACTGATGCTAGTGGCAGGTTTCTCTGGTATTGGCAAAACCGCAGTCGTCAATGAAGTGCATAAACCGATTGTGCGCTGGAACGGCTACTTCATCAAAGGCAAATACGACCAGTTCAACCGCAACATTCCTCTGTCTGCTTTTGTACAAGCCTTTCGCGATTTGATGGGACAGTTGCTTAGGGAAAGCGATACTCAACTGGAGCAATGGCAAAGTAAGATTTTAGCGGCAGTTGGAGAGAACGGACAACTTCTGATTGAGGTGATTCCTGAACTGGAGCAGCTGCTCGGCAAACAGCCTGCGATCGCTGAACTATCGGGCGGTGCGGCACAACACCGTTTCAATCTGCTGTTCCAAAAGTTCATTCAGGTGTTCGCGACCAGAGAGCATCCGTTGGTAATATTTCTGGATGATTTGCAGTGGGCGGATTCGGCATCGCTGAATTTGCTGAAGTTGTTGATGGCTCAGAGCGATTGCAGCCATCTATTTATTATTGGCGCATACCGCAACAACGAGGTGTTTGCGGCTCATCCGCTGATGTTGACGCTAGATGAAATTGAAAAAACTTCTTCTGGCATCAAAACCTTGAGCCTAGCTCCCTTGAGTCAAGCAGATGTCAACCATTTAATCGCCGACTCTCTCAGTTGTACGACGGCACAGGCATTACCGTTAACAGAGTTAGTCGATCGAAAAGCCAAAGGCAATCCCTTTTTCACAACTCAGTTTTTGAAAGCGCTACATGAAGATGGGCTGATTACCTTTAATTGGGAGACAGGTTTTTGGCAGTGTGATATAGCACAAGTGCGATCGCTTGCTCTGACTGATGATGTGGTGGAATTTATGGCACAACAACTTCAGAAATTGCCACCAAACACTCAAAATGTTTTAAAACTGGCAGCCTGTATCGGCAATCAGTTCGATTTGGCGACGTTAGCGATCGTTTATGAAAAGTCGCAAGCAGAAACCGCTTCCGACTTGTGGAAAGCATTGCAAGAAGGATTTATCATTCCTACCAATGAAATTTACAAGTTTTATCAGGATTCCTCATTGGCGATCGGTCATTTGCAAATGACAAATGACGAAGGACAAATGACGGTTTACAAATTCTTGCACGATCGCGTCCAGCAAGCTGCTTATTTTCTGATTCCAGACGAACAAAAACAGATCGCTCACCTAAAAATTGGGCAACTATTACTGACTCATACGCCTGTTACCAAACAAGACGAAAAATTATTTGAAATCGTTAACCAACTTAATATCGGCAAATCCCTAATTGTCGATTTATCTAAGCAAAAAGAACTCGCCCAACTCAATCTGAAAGCTGGACAAAAAGCCAAAGCCGCAACTGCCTATACAGCGGCATTTGAGTATTCCACTACGGGCATCGCCTTGTTAGCTGAGGATATGTGGCAAACGCAGTATGAGTTAACCTTAGCCCTCTACGAAGCTGCCACTGAAGCCGCTTACCTGAGCGGCAACTTTGAGCGGATGACACAATTGGCGGCAATCATTACAGAACACTCTAGAAACTTGTTGGATACGATTAAGGTCTATGAAGTTCAAATTCAAGCAGCTCAAGCCCAACATCAATTTATAGAAGCAGTAGAGATTGCTCTCAAGAGTGTGGAGCGTTTAGGAAACAGCCTTCCAAAGCAACCCAGTCAATCAGATATTGCCAAAGCATTTGAGACGACTAAATCCATCTTGGCTGGAAGGCAACCACTGGATTTAATCAATTTACCCCAAATGACAGATCCTAACAAATTAGCAGTTGTACGGATTCTTGCCACTGTCACTTCTGCTGCTTTTGTTGTCACTCCAGCGCTCTTACCATTTATTGTTCTCGAACAGGTCAATTTATCCGTTCAATATGGCAATAGTTCATTTTCGGCAATTGGCTATGGCTACTATGGAATGATACTTTGTGGGATGACAGGAGAGATTGACTCTGGCTATGAGTTTGCACAACTAGCACACTTGTTGCTGGAACATTTCAATGCCAAAGAACTAAAGTCCAGAGTCTATGTCGGAATTTACTGTTGCGTGTGGCATTGGAAAGAGCCGCTCAAGAACTCCTTACCATTTCTCCGGGAAGGCTACGAAGTTGGATTGGAAACCGGAGATTTAGAATCGGCTGCTATTTGCGGATTCATTTACATCTCATATTGTTGGTTTCTGGGCAAAGAATTAATCGATCTCAACCGAGAGAGCGTTGCCTTCCGAGATCAGCTTGGGCAGCTCAACCAACAAGGTCTTACCAGCCATCTGACCGTTTTTCAGCAACCAATTTTGAATATGCTTGGCGATTCTGCTGAACCTTGGCAGCTGACTGGAAATGCCTTTAATCGCGAGGAAATTGTGCCAGCCCTCCAGCGATCGGGCGATCAGACTGCGCTGTATTATTTCTATGCCAACCAACTTGGTCTGTGTTACATATTTGGCAAGTTTGAGTTGGCGGTGTCAGCTGCGATCGCTGCTGAAAATTATATAGGTGGTGCTACAGGCTTATTCATCGTTCCGCTCTGCTACACCTATGATTCTCTAGCCCATCTGGCAATCTATTCTCAGGTTTGTGAGGCACAACAGCAACACATTCTGCAACGGGTGGCTAAAAATCAGGAAAAAATGAAAAAGTGGGCTGATCGTGCTCCAGAAAATTACCTGCACAAATTTTATTTAGTTGAAGCCGACCTATACCGAGTTTTAGGGCAGAAATCAGAGGCAATAGATTTGTACGATCGCGCCATAACTCTAGCTAAAGAACACGGTTATACCCAAGAAGAAGCCCTAGCCAATGAACTGACCGCTAAGTTCTACCTCGACTGGGGTAAACAGCGCATTGCCCAAGAATACATGACCCAAGCCTACTATGGCTATGCTCGTTGGGGCGCTAAAGCCAAAGTCGCCGACTTGGAACGACGCTATCCCCAACTCCTCGCCCCCATCTTAGAGCAAACCCGTTCTCCCTTCTCTACTAACGAAACTATCTTCATCTTGGAGAGTGTTACCTCCACCAGTTCCGCCACTTCCAATAGTAGCAACGTCTCTGTTGCTTTAGATTTAGCTACCATTCTCAAAGCTTCCCAAACTCTTTCTAGGGAAATCGAACTCGAAAAACTGCTTTCAGCTTTGCTGCATATCGTCATTGAAAATGCTGGAGCCGATAAATGTGTATTTATGCTTTTGGAGTCAGAGCGGTTGCTAGTTCAGGCTTTAGCACAACTTTCCCTGAGCAGTCTACAGAACCAAGCTGCCAAAGTTGATTTCTACTCGATGTTATTCAACCCACAGCCTGTTGAAGACTCAGTTGATGTACCAGTTCGCTTAATTAATAACGTCAAACGCAACTTACAACCAGCAGTAATTACTGATGCCACAGTGCATCCGCAATTAATTAATGACCCGTATATTCAGCAACAGCAACCCAAGAGTATCTTGTGCAGCCCGATTTTGCATCAGGGTAAGTTGTTGGGCATATTGTACCTGGAAAATAATTTAGCAACCGGAGCCTTTACAAGCGATCGCGTCGAACTGCTGAACTTACTTTGTGCCCAAGCCGCAATTTCTTTGGAAAATGCCCGAATTTACCAAAATTCTCAAAACTATGCTCAACAGTTGGCACAATCTCTAGCAAAATTGCAAGCTAGTGAAATCCGCTTCCAAAATTTGGCAAATAATATTCCTGGGATGGTGTACCAATTCCGTCTGGAGGTGGATGGTTCAACTTCAACACCCTACGTTAGTTCTGGCTGTCTCGACTTATATGAGTTAGAGCCAGAGTTGGTAATGGCAGGGACGCATAGCGTTTACGCCATGAATCATCCTGACGAGCGCCCGGCTATTGCCCAAGCGCTCGCTTACTCTGCCCAAAATCTCACACCCTTTGAGCAAGAATGGCGGATTATCCTGCCTTCAGGAACCGTGAAATGGATTCAATCTGCGGCTCGGCCAGAGCGACAAGCCGATGGTGCAATTGTATGGGATGGGGTAGTAATTGATATTAGCGATCGCAAACACGCCGAAGCATCTCTAGCTAAAGAACGAGAGTTTTTGAATGCCATCATTCACAATATTACCGATGGGATTGTTGTTTGTGATAGTACTGGCAAATTGACTCTATTTAACAAAGCAACTCGTGAATTTCATGGTGTACCAGTAGAATCATTACCAGCAGAACAATGGGCAGAACACTTCTCACTCTATCAACCTGATGGTCAAACACCTCTATCAACCACGGAAATTCCTTTATTTCGCGCCTTGCAAGGAGAAATCGTCGAAAATGCCGAAATGGTAATTGCGCCGAAGCATGGCTCTAGGAGAATTTTATTAGCTAGTGGACAAGCGATCTTCGATGCTTTAGGTAACAAACTCGGTGCAGTAGTTGTGATGCGAGATATTAGCGAAAGGGCGCGGCTTGAAGCCGAACGCAAACTTGCTGAACTTGCCTTGCAGCAAAAATCACAAGATTTAGAACAAGCGTTAACCGATCTGCAAAACGCTCAATTGCAAATGGTGCAAAGTGAAAAAATGTCAGCACTAGGGAATTTAGTTGCTGGTGTCGCTCACGAAATGAATAATCCCCTTGGTTTTATTGCTGCCAGTCTCAAACAAGCTAAACCTACCTTTGCTGATATTATCGAACACTTAAAACTCTATCAAGAAACCTTGCCTAATGGGAGTGATGAAATTCTTAACCATGCCGAAGAAATCGACTTGGATTATAGCTTAGAAGACTTGCCTAAGATGATTGATGCCATGTCGATGGCGTGCGATCGCCTGAAAAATATCAGCACCAGTTTACGAACTTTCTCGCGTGCCGATAAAGATTATAAAGTACCATTTAATATTCACCAAGGCATCGACAGCACGATTTTAATTTTGAAACATCGTCTCAAGGCTAACGAGCAACGTCCAGCAATTGAAGTGATAACTGAATACGCCACTTTACCTCAAATTGAGTGTTTCCCTGGACAACTAAATCAAGTGTTTATGAATCTACTAGCAAATGCTATTGATGCCTTGGAGGAATCGAATATCGATCGAAGTTTTGACGAAATTAAAGCAAATCCAAACTGCATTACAATTACCACTACAGTCGAAAATAATTTAGTTAAAATTACAATCGCTGATAATGGGAAGGGTATCGAGGAAGAAGTAAAACAAAAAATGTTTGACCATTTATTTACGACAAAAGCTGTCGGAAAAGGCACAGGATTAGGACTTGCGATCGCTCGACAAATTATTGTAGAAAAACATGGCGGAGCGATCGCAGTGAATTCCCAACTTGGGGAAGGAACTGAATTTGTGATTCAGCTACCGTTATCGGTATAATTAAATTTTAGCTTTCTTAAGTATGGTATTCAGATGGAGTCTGAACCCCCACCTGATTTGTCTCCTTGTACCCTTCTTCAAGCTTTTCCCGCTACCACCGAGTTTTTCTTCAAAAGTTCCACAGCGGCTTGATATTGCAAATCCGCTTCAGTACCAATCTGTTCGCGGTTAATGGCTGGTTGAGAAATAACTTTATCTGGCTTAATACCTAGTTTGTTAATATCCCGGTGTTCAGGAGTTTCATACTTAGCAATTGTGACTGCTAAACCCGAACCATCTGATAATTCAAACAAGGATTGAATTAATCCCTTGCCAAAGGTAGTTTCGCCTACCAACTGGGCACGACCGTTATCTTGGAGTGCGCCAGCAAGAATCTCACTGGCACTGGCAGTTCCTTGATTTACCAAAATCACCAGAGGATCTTTCGTCAAAGCTGGCCCAAAGGCTTCAAAACTACCTTGAATACCTTGCCGGTTAACAGTGTAAACAATAGTGCCAGAATCTAACCAGAGACGGGCAATTTCAATTCCTGATTGCAATAATCCCCCAGGATTATTTCGTAAATCTAGAATGTAGGCAGCAGCGCCTTTTTTTTCTAGACTAGAAATAGCGTGTGCCAATTCCGTTGAAGCGTTGGCATTAAATTGTGTAAGACGTAGGTAGCCAATGGGTGTACCCTCAGCAGAAACACGCAAATCTGAAACCACAGGGTTAAGGGCAATGCGATCGCGTGTCAGTCTAATTTCCGTTTCTGCCTCTCCGTCCCGTTCGATTACGAGAGTCACAAGGCTGCCACTGGGCCCGCGCATTCTGGTAGCAGCTTCATCAAGGGTGAGATTTTCTGTGGAAACACCTTCAATTTTGAGAATGCGATCGCGTGGTCGAATCCCCGCTTTATCTGCCGGTGAACCGGCGATAGGAGCCACTACTTCTAACTTTCCATTCTCAGAATTCAAGGCAATTTGCAATCCTACCCCAGTCAGTTCCCCAGAAGTATTGACCTGCAAGCTGCGGTACTGTTCTGGATCTAAAAAGCGGGTAAAAGGATCGTCGAGGCTCTTGAGCATCTTCCCAATTGCCTCATAACTGGCATTTGAGTCTGGCAGTGGTTTTTCCAGAACCTTTTGCCGCACAGCCGCCCAGTTTTGATGATTAAATGTCTCATCTAGATAAGTATGATTAACAATTCGCCAAACTTCCGAAACCAGCTTTTGTTCTCCAGTCAAAGCCAGCGATGGCTGAGTGAGGGTACCCAACGCCAAGCAAACCACCATTAACAATGAAAATCCAACCCGAAAGACTTGTTTATTCATGAACCCCATTATCAATTCCACCTCAACCCAAATTGCCTAGATAATGCCCACTTCCTCTGTTGTTGATGAAATCTATCTCTCGATTATGTTACTTTTTTTATAGAAGTGGTGCATTTTTCTCATCAAGTTGTTCAGTCAACTGATGCATCGTATCCACTCACCAAAGGATAAAATCTACTTTGTGTCCACCATTTTGTGTGTAGGGGCGTAAAGAGATCGCAATATATTCCATCTTTACAAAGTGTAAAGTTTCTGAAGTCTCTTAGCACACTCAAAGCCCAAAAGCAAAGAAAAAAACTCCCCTTTATTAAAATCCCAAAATTGTTAATTGGGAGAGAAGTCTGAGCGAAGGCTTCTGCCGATTCAGAACTTCGGGATTTATCAACCGCAACCGACTTTTAGGAACTTGAGATTGTATGGCCAACGTTTACGACTGGTTTGAGGAACGCCTGGAAATTCAGGCACTCGCCGAAGACGTTACTAGCAAGTACGTCCCTCCCCACGTCAATATCTTTTACTGCCTGGGTGGAATTACCCTGGTTTGTTTTCTCATCCAGTTTGCTACTGGATTTGCCATGACGTTCTACTACAGGCCAACAGTTACTGAAGCTTTCTCCTCAGTGCAGTACATCATGACTGATGTAAACTTCGGTTGGCTAATTCGCTCCATTCATCGCTGGTCTGCCAGCATGATGGTGTTGATGATGATTTTGCACGTCTTCCGGGTTTATCTCACTGGTGGTTTCAAAAAGCCTCGCGAATTGACCTGGGTAAGTGGTGTAATCCTAGCTGTGATCACCGTTTCCTTCGGAGTTACCGGCTATTCTCTACCTTGGGATCAAGTTGGCTACTGGGCTGTGAAAATCGTTAGCGGCGTACCAGAAGCAATTCCCGTGGTTGGAGTTCTGATTTCCGACCTGCTGCGCGGCGGTTCCAGTGTTGGTCAAGCAACACTAACTCGTTACTACAGCGCACACACATTTGTACTGCCTTGGTTGATTGCAGTATTCATGCTGTTTCACTTCTTGATGATCCGCAAGCAAGGTATTTCCGGGCCTTTGTAATCTCAGCTATTAGCGAAAGGCAACATTTGTTAGTTTTCAGATCGAGTTGTTTGTTTTAAACTTATGAAACACAAGAAATTAATTGCACATAAGTTCCAAAAAACAAATACTTGTATCTGAAGCCTCAAGCTATAGACAACTTCAGGCGGATGACTGTAGATATAGAAACGCTGTTTTCCGCCTTTTGGTTGCCTAGTAGCTGATAGCTTTCACAAATGCTTTAATTTAACTTAAGCAGGAGAGCACATTTAAAAATGTCAACACAAAAAAAACCTGACCTGAGCGATCCTCAGTTAAGAGCCAAACTCGCTAAAGGCATGGGTCACAACTACTATGGTGAACCCGCTTGGCCTAATGACTTACTTTACGTCTTTCCAATTGTGATCATGGGTTCCTTCGCTGCGATTGTGGCTCTAGCCGTGCTAGATCCCGCAATGACAGGTGAACCAGCAAATCCTTTCGCCACACCATTGGAAATTTTGCCAGAGTGGTACTTGTATCCAGTCTTCCAAATTTTGCGATCGCTTCCTAACAAACTTTTAGGAGTGTTAGCAATGGGTTCCGTACCAGTAGGTCTTATCCTCGTTCCTTTTATTGAGAACGTGAATAAGTTCCAAAACCCCTTCCGCCGTCCAGTTGCAACCACAGTATTCCTCTTTGGTACTCTTGTCACAATATGGCTGGGTATTGGTGCTGCTTTGCCATTGGATAAATCTTTGACCTTGGGACTATTCTAAATTAGTCACCACAAAGTCTTTTGACGCCTGTGAGTTTCAAGAGCAGATGCAGATGTGCTTTTGAAAGCAATCAACAGGCGTCAATTTTAACGGGAAAGAATTCAGAAGCCAGAATGGGCTAAACGCCCTGCTACCGCTAACAGAATTAAATTGTGAACTAAAAAGCGGATAACGCCACCAAAGCGAGTCCGTGTATCTTACGGGAAAGCAAGTTATGCATAGCGTCTTATAGATAGTCTCTGCATAAATGGGTTTAAGTTCCCCACTAAATATGCTTTTTTTAGTGGTCAACAAGATATTGTTGGATCTGTAGCCAAATCCCGCAGTGTATCCCTCACTGATTTCCTTCTGAATTCTTCTTCAATAGTTCAGATTGCTTCTGGGATTTGCAGTTTTGGATAGAAAACCTATTCCAAAATATCAAATCATCAAAAGTCAACAAATACAAACATTTCTTACTTAACGTAAGTTGCTAGTTACAACCCTCAGAATGCCAAAATCATTCATGTTTTGTATTTTGGTACATAGAATATGTCAATTTAGATTTTTTTATGTCAGAGAAATTTTGCGAACAGCGCAGAATTTAATAACTAGCAACTTGGGTTTACTTATATTCAACTCACAGTTAATGCTTAGTATAGTGCAGCAAGACCATCTGACGGTTAAGAGCGAACTCAGGCTCTTAAACCAGGTGCAAGAATGGTTTGAGCAATTTTGTCTGCAACACTTGTCTCAACTTGGCTGGTCAAAAACCCAACTCGATCGCCTTAATTTAGCATTAGCAGAAGGCTTTACCAACGCTGTTCGTCACGCTCATCATGCTTTACCCCCAGAAACAATCATTGAAATTAACGTTTATCTGTGGATTGACCGACTAGAGATTAGAATTTGGGATTATGGAAAACCTTTCAATCCTGATGCGATCGCAGAGCCAGCCCCAGGTACTCTGCAAGTAGGTGGGTATGGATGGTTTCTTCTGAGGCGGTTGGCCGATCGGGTTGTATACGAACGTGGTGCGGATGGTAGAAATTGCCTGCTCATTGTCAAATACTCTGTAGAAGCACAAAAGTAACACTGAAATAGTCAAGGTTAAAGGAAAGAATAATTCTGATGTCAATTTTGGCTTGTGAGGGGAGTGTAACTTAAAGAAGAAGTATCGACAGAAAACGATGGCTTTTCTTCTCTAAAATATTCTCTTGTACTTAGGATTCAAACAAATAAAACTTCTCATATAGCCGTTACCAAGCTAATTAAGGGTTTGCCAAAAGTTGAGCTATACACTTTCAAATAGAAGCGGTTTTTGCTAAAATACATGGTTATTTGATTGATAAAAGTATACTCTTTTTTCAATATTATTTAAATTGGAGAAATATATTTTTTTCATGAAATTGCTTATCATTATTATGATTTTTTTGTAAAGTTTTAAGTAAATTTTTTGTATAAAAAGAACTAGTGAATCTAGTAAAAATAGCATTCGAGCTACACTAGCTCCCTTGTTAAGATTTGTCAGCAGTGTTGAGAGTCTTGATGTTTGTTCTCCAACAAGTGCCATTTCGTGCTTAAAGAGATAGACAGAATAAAAGACAAAATATGACTAAGACAGCCTTAATTACCGGAATTACTGGTCAAGATGGCTACTATCTCAGCCATTTGCTCCTCAATCGAGGTTATCGAGTTGTCGGATTAGTGCCCCCAGATCGACAACCTAATTTGAAAAAACTGGGAATACTGGCAAATAAAGTAGAAATTTTTACAGTTGACTTGAGGGATAATACGGCACTGTTGACCGCAGTTGAACAACTGCGTCCCCAAGAGATTTACAATTTGGCGGCTCCCAGTTTTGTACCCGACTCCTGGAACGACCCATTGGGAACTTTGGATTTAATAACTGGTACAGCTACTAGGCTCTTGGAAGCAGTACGAAAAGTTGGTTTGTCTACCAGATTTTATCAAGCCAGCAGTTCAGAAATGTTTGGCGATGTATTCCTCTCGCCTCAAGATGAAGAAACCGCTTTTCGTCCCAAAAATCCTTATGCTGCGGCTAAAATGCACGCCCACTGGACGATGGTGCATCATAGACAGCGCTATGGACTATTTGCCTGTAGCGGAATTTTATATAATCACGAGTCTCCTCTACGCGCACCTGGGTTTGTCACACGCAAAGTTTCTTTAGCGGCTGCATCAATTAAATTGGGTTTAACTGACACCTTAGAAATGGGTAATCTGGATGCCAAACGTGATTGGGGCTTTGCAGGTGATTATGTAGAGGCCATGTGGCGAATGTTGCAAATTGATGAGCCAGAAGAATATGTGATTGGCACTGGTAAACTACACAGTGTGAGAGATTTAGTTGCCACAGCCTTTGAGTCAGTCGGCTTGAATTGGAAGCAGTATGTAGTTTTAAATACTAGCTTGTTACGACAAGATGAGCATTTTCAACTAGTAGCTAACCCCAGCAAGGCTAAAAAAAACCTCGGTTGGGAACCCCAAGTAAGCTTTGAGGAACTTTTAGAAAAAATGGTAAAAACAGATTTGGAGCGATTACAAAGCGGTGCAATCGCGCCCTTATCGCAAGTGTAAATAATCTAAATGCAAATCACTACAGTGACAAAAAACCTGAATTTAGGTAATAAAGTTAATAAACAAACTAACCATATCTTCGTGTTTTTAGAAATTTTTGCTCATGAAGGTGGTATTCAATCCTATATAAAAGATATTTTTCGCGCCTATTTGGCATTGGGTCAAGACTACAAAGCAGAAGTATTTTTGCTGCGAGATAGTGCTGATAGCTTAAATCCGTTTGAAGACGAAAACTTAAAATTTCATTACTTTAAAAATCAGTCTCCCTATTTGGGGAGATTGCAAATGGCAGCAGCTTTACTGAAATGTCTGTTGCAGAGCCGTCCGCAGCAGGTTTTCTGCGGTCACATTAACTTAGCAGTATTAATCCAAACACTTTGCCAGCCTTTGGGGATTCCTTACACCGTGCTAACTTACGGCAAAGAAGTCTGGGAACCGTTGAAAAATCAGGAACGTCGTGCCCTGATATCAGCAGAGAGAATTTGGACAATTAGTCGCTACAGCCGCGATCGCGCTTGTGTTGCCAATAGTCTAAACCCAAATATGGTACAGATGATGCCTTGTGCAATTGATGCGGATAAATTTACTCCTGGTTCCAAACAACCAGAATTAATCCAGAAGTATGGCTTAACTGGCGCGAAAGTGTTAATGACAGTAGCGCGGTTATGGTCAGGAGATATTTACAAGGGTGTAGATGTCACCATTCGGGCATTACCACAAATCGCTGAAGTTTTTCCAGAAGTGAAATATTTGGTAATTGGTCGCGGCGATGACCAACCGCGATTGGCGCAGCTAGCAAAAGATTTAGGTGTGAGCGATCGCGTTGTATTTGCTGGTTTCGTTGCCACAGAACAATTAATGGAACATTACCGCCTTGCTGATGCCTATATCATGCCTTCACAAGAAGGCTTTGGCATAGTTTATCTAGAAGCAATGGCTTGTGGAGTGCCGGTGTTATCTGGTGACGATGATGGTTCCGCTGACCCCTTGCAAGATGGTAAACTGGGATGGCGAGTCCCACACCGCAATCCTGATGCTGTAGCAGCAGCTTGTATAGAAATGCTTCAAGGGAATGACCAGCGATGTGATGGGGAGTGGCTGCGAGAACAGGCGATCGCTCTGTTTGGCTTAAATGCCTTTCAACAGCACTTACACAAAATGCTGCTATCCTCAGTAATAAAGTCCATTTGAGTCCAAATGACAAATGACAAATGACCAATGACTAAAATCGCTATCCTAGAAGGAGAGCAGGACGAAATTTATTAAAAATGAGCTTTAAGTCATTTCAATTGAATCTTTTAAATCTCCGCCCTTGGCTCACCCTGCTGGCAGTTGTTTGGTTGCTGGCATCAGTGGGCTTGGGTTGGTTAGTTAATTCATTGCTAATTATTTTCGGGTTGCTGTTGTTAACACCTATTGTGGCTTTTTTTGGCTTTCGTTGGTGGCTGCAACGCAACTTGGTTGCCGATCAATGTCCCGTTTGTGGATATGAATTTACAGGCTTAAATAACAGTCAGTTGCAATGTCCTAACTGTAAGGAATTACTGTTAGTGCAAAATAGTCATTTTCAGCGCTTCACACCAGAAGGCACAATTGATGTCACTGCTGTCGAAGTTCCCGCTAAATCACTGGAAGAATAGTCATTAGTCATTTGTCCTTTGCTAATGACTAATGACTATTTATTTTTTTGTGAGATTGAGAGGTTGTAAGTAAACTGTTGCTGGGATAGTTCGCCCACATACAGCGAGTATTTTCCTGCCTGCCAATAACCAGAAAGTTCTGACTTACTTCCAGAGTAACTATCTGCTAGTACACAAAAGCGCCCTCCAGGCCCGTCGAGCAGGAGTGTTGGCTTTCCTTGACTCTCTACTGTTAATCGTAAATAAGGTAGTGACTCTGTAACTTGGATAACTTGACTAGGTTCAGTGGTAATATTGCCACAATTACTTTTGACAGCTCCCCCAGACTTTCCCTTCAAAACCAGTGGATCTGGTTGGAAATTTCGACCAATTTGAATTGTCGGTGTCTGTGCCGAATTAGCCTCAGTGAAAGCCAAACTCATCGCCAAAGCTGTGGGAATAATTGCAAGTAGCCTCAGAGTCTTCATTTTAATTAATGCTCCAGATTTTTTTTAGAGCAATATTGTTATACAGTCCGATCTATATAGACGAGAGCAATTCCTCTTGGTTCCAAAAGCTGCCGTATAAAGTAATACTAGTGAGTTCAGGATTCTTTGTGAAGATTTGATAGGTGTATGTAGAGAGGTTGCATTGCAACGTCTCTAGAATTGATGTCTGAAAGGTCTTGCACGCACAGACATTAGCTAAAATCACAAAGACAACCACCAAAAATAGAATTTGGTTAGTCTATTGTTGAATAAGTATGCTAATGAGTTAGGAAAAATTGATGAATCCTCAACCAGAAGAAGACTTACAGCGTCGTCTCAATCAGCTAGACGCAGAGATTAATTCCCCGCCTGGGGTGGTTTCACAAGAACAAAAACAAACGCCTCAGTCTGTTTTTGCCAGCTTCAACTTGCAACTGGAGCGATTTCAGATTTGGTTCAACAGCTTATCTGGGGCAAAAAAGCTGGTAGTTTCAGGTGTGACGGTGCTAGTAGGCTTGGCGATACTGCAAGCAGTGTTTAAACTAGTTGCATCTGTAATCAGTCTGGCACTTTTGGCAGTGTTAGTGTATGTTGGATACAAAATTTTTGTGTCTGGTAGCTTTCAACGTAAGCAATAAGTTGATATGCATTTACTTTGCACTCTGCCCAAAGTTATGAAAGTCAGGAGCCGAAATAAAAACGGCTTCTGACTTACAGAGGATTTCCAGGAAGTTGAAGTACACAAGCTAAGTGTCAAAACTAGGTATAAAGCCTATTTGATTTCTGTTAGGGCAGCCCATTCAGACTCCAAAATTCTGCTGCATAACTCCTAAATCCTATTTCAATATGCTTTTCTTTTTGCTGACGAGCTTAGTCTATTTTAATTGTGCCGATCGCGGCGTAGAAATAATATCAAAGGAAATTATACGATGACCTCACCAATTGTCAGAAGAACTAGTAATCAATCTGGTCAGTCAAAAAAATCGGAAAGAGCCAATTCGCTGCTGCTAGGAAGTAGGCGTTTTGCTGCTTGGGCGGCTGAAATCACACTAGTGGTGACTAGTGGGTTGATTCCCTTCGGCATTGGTGTCTATGCCAATTCTAGAAGCGATCTGAACCGAGTGCCGCTTAACCCCGTGCTGGTAGTCACAGAAAGAGCGATCGCCAGACCTTTAGCTCTACCTGTGAGCTATGGTACCCGTAATGTTGCATGGCCGACTAATATTTTGTGGACAATCGCCTTGTTAGCGCCTGTAACTCTCTCTTGGTGGCAATTGTATTTATTAGCTAAGACTGGTAGCACAATTCCTAAACGTTGGTTAAAAGTGCGGGTTGTCAACGAGCAAGGGAAGCCGCCCGGATTGGGGGCAGTTGCGATCAGAGAAGGAGTTGGACGTTGGACAGTACCCATTTCCATTGCCTATCTACTGTGGCGCTACAGCTTTGCTTTTCCCAATTTAGGATTATTCACATTTTTGTCTTTATTAATGATTGTGGGTGAAGGGATTGGCTTACCGTCACGTCAAGGGCGTCGCGCACTCCACGATCGACTCGCAGGTACTTATACAATCGATGCAATCTTAGCTAGCAACAGACAAGCTCAGTCTGCTGACGGTAATGAAGAAGCAGAATGGCAAGAGGGAGAAGAATTAGCGGCAGATCAAACCAGCCAGTCACCTAATTTGTGGCGGCGAATACAGCAAAATCCCAATCTGACTTTGTTTGGGGTAGGGCTGACGAGTATGACTGCTGTGTTGGCAACTTTAATCGGCACTCAAGTTTATATCCAAATTCAACAATCCCAGCGAGCAACCAAGCAAATCAACAGCCAACAATTCCTCGAACTTGTCAAACAATTGACTCCCAACTCTGGGGCGACTAATGAGCAACGCCAAAGTGCAATTCTGGCTATGGGTGGTCTTAATGACCCACAATCGATTAAATTTCTGGCGGATTTATTAGTTAGCGAAACTGACCCCAGCCTTCTGGATACAATTCAACAAGCTTTGACAACTGTCGGGCCTCAAGCCATCCCAGAACTTAAAAATAAGAATCAGTTTTTGGTGAGCGAACTGGAATCTGTAGGTAGCACTGCAACCAAAGAGCGGGAATTACGCCAAGGTCGGTTACAAAGAAACCAACGAACAATCAACAAGATTCTCTCTGTTTATAGCGGTAAAAAACTCGACGGTGTTGACCTTAGTAGAACCCAATTAGGTCAAAGCGGTACTTCTGGAAGTTCCTTCTTCAACTTGGTACTGGACAATCTTGATTTATCAGGAGTTAGGTTTAAATCTGCAAATCTTAACCAAGCTAGCTTTAAGGGTAGCCGCTTCCGGGGTGTGGGTGAAGATGGACGCTGGGATACCTACGACGATGTAATGGCTGATTTAAGCCAAGCTCAGTTGCAGCAAGCTAATCTCACTGATGCTAACCTCAGTCGCGTCTTGATGAACCGCATCGATTTGAGTCGTGCCACTCTTAACAGAGCCAACTTATCCAACGCGCGTTTATATGATGCTAAACTCAACAGCACCCAACTAGTAGGAGCCGATCTGCGAAACGCAGTTTTAGAAAAAGCTAGCTTGACTGGGGCTGATTTAGGCGATGCCAAATTGAACGAAGCCAATCTGTATGCAGCGCGTTTAGGTCGCGCCACTGCGATCGGCACGCAATTATCTTTTGCCAACTTAATTAACACTGATTGGCAAGGGGCAGATTTATCAGGAGCTTATTTGGATCGTGCTAACCTCAGCAATGCTAACTTCAGCGCTACTCGTTTAACTGGTGCTGTTTTACGTTCTGCCCAAATGGAAAACGTTAACTTGCAAAATGCTGACCTAAGTCTTGCAGATTTACGAGGGGCAAATGTTGCTGGAGCAGATTTCAAAGGAGCAATTCTCGCTCCTAGCAAACAAGATCCAGCAGATCAATTTGTCCAAACCCCAGATTTAGGCTCAGTATCTGCCGTAGTCCAAGGGGTTGATTTTTCTCAAGCCAAAAATTTAGATGCCAAGCAATTAGCATACATTTGTACTCAAGGAGGGATTCATCCCCGTTGCCCGTAGAATGAGAGAGGGGGCAGGGGGCAGGGAGCAGGGGAGGATGAGGAGACAAGGAGACAAAGGGACAAGGAGATAAACAAAACTCCTAACTCTTAACTCTTAACTCAGCACTCCTAACGCCCCATGCCCAATGACTAATGACTAATTGGTGTGAGGAGTTGGTTATGAAATATATTCCATCTTTGGTTTCAGTTTTGGGGGCTGGTTTGGTCTTGAGTCTGGCGAGTACGAAACCAGCACAAGCTCAAGTAGCTTATGGCAGTTATATTGGTATCGGCCCCACTGTTGGTTTTACCGATGGTATCCAATTGGGGGGAGTAATCGCGGGGCGCTACAAGCTTTTGGAAGCACCAATTTCACTCCGCGCTCAAGTGTTAATTGGTAATAATACGGCTGTTGTACCAACGGTTTCTTACGATATCCCCCTCAACTGGCAAGCTGATGCCTACCTGGGTGCGGGATTAGTTTTAGCTGGTGGTGGTGATTCTTCTCCCGTGGGCGACAAAATTAGTTTTGCTTTACAACCGGGTATTGATTATATGATCCCAAATAGCAATACTGTCCTTTTTGGCAATGCCATTATTGCTTTTGATGCCTACCGAGATAGCAGTGGTACAGCTATCTCTGTACAAGGTGGTGTTGGTTTAAGATTTTAAGGGACACCCTATCCCTAAGAAGCGTTAAACTTCATTGCAAATTAACAAGTTAGTCCAAACAACGTGATAGTTTTTGGTCATGAAGAGAGACAGCACAGGATTAACACAGGAGAACACAGTGGCAATGGAATCAAATTTATTAACGGATGCGGGCGCAGATGAAATGAATCAAGATTTCAGTGAATATGTTGCCAACCTGCAACTTCACATGACTCTGCAAGCTCGTAATCTTGTTCCAACCCTGAAGCAAACACTAGTAGATAGTCGCCACCAATTACTCCATCAAACCCAAGCCCACTTTGAAAAGCTAGTTTCTCGGCAAGGGTTATAAAATATATACAAATTTTAATCAAAATTCAAATAAAATAAGGGCAGATGTTGTTGGGTCAATGCCAATGGTGTTCTCACAAGGTCTGCTTTTTCTGCTTTTTAAGTATTAAGTTACTAAAATCACCCTTTTGGCACAATAGTAGAGAGCAGAAACTAGTTAAGATTATTGCAGCAGTTCCTTCCTTTGAAGAGCAGTTAGTTAAGGCTAAATGGCGGCTCGAATAAAAATGACTTCATTACTTCCCAGAAACCTCAGCGTTATTATCCGACCAGTCCAATATCGGGATCTGGACGGAATTGAGCGCATAACTCAAGAGTCATTCGCAGCCCTTACTCCGAAGGGAGCAGGTTTTGCCATCAGCCAGATGCAAAGGCTGCGTCGCTGGTATGGATTACTCAAATTTTTAAGTTGGTTTCCTAACCCGCTACAGTATCGCCTTTGTGCTTTTGTCGCAGAGCAAGGGCGGATACTTTTAGGAATGATTCAAGTGTCACCCTTTAACCGCACACGTAGCACTTGGCGGATCGATCGAGTGTTGCTAGAGCGTGGTGTCGATAAACAAGGAATTGGTTCGCAACTTTTGCGTCATTGCTTTGAATCGATTCTGGAAGCTCGTACTTGGCTACTGGAAGTTAATATCAATGACATAGAGGCGCTGGCACTATATCGGCAAAATGGATTCCAGCGTCTAGCAGAAATGACGTACTGGGAAATTGGGCCAGAATTACTGGCTGAATTGGCACAAGCAGAGCCAGACTTGCCCAACCTCTTGCCTATAAGTAATGCTGATGCCCAGTTGCTATATCAACTAGATACGGCATCGATGCCACCTCTGGTACGTCAGGTTTTTGACCGCAATACCCGCGACTTTAAAACCAGTTTGTTTGGCGCTTTAACTGATGCAGTAAAGCAATGGCTGACTAAAACAGAAGTAGTCAGTGGTTACGTATTTGAACCGCAACGCAAAGCTGCGATCGGCTATTTTCAGGTGCAACTCGATCGCAAGGGTGAAGTTCCCCATGCTGCAACGCTGACAGTTCATCCTGCTTACACCTGGCTTTATCCAGAATTACTATCTCAACTGGCTCGTATTGCCCAAGATTTTCCCCAGCAAGGGTTACAACTAGCCTCTTCAGACTATCAGGCAGAGCGAGAAGAATATTTGGAGCGAATTGGAGCAAAACGCATAGAACATACATTAGTGATGTCTCGCTCTGTGTGGCACAAGCTACGAGAGTCGAAATTCGTCTCCTTAGAAGGAATCCAATGGACTGATATGCTGCAAGGTTTACAACCAACTCGTAAACCTATACCAGGTGGGATGTCATGGATACAACCAGGGAAGCTGCCATCCTCAGATAAACCACTGCCAATCAAGCCAGAACCGATTAACTTTCCGGTAAAAAATCCTAGCATAGAAACATCGCCGATTACTGAATCAGCAGATGGACAGCAGGAGAAGTAGTGTGATATTCCAAGAGCAACCAAAACCGTTTATTTCCGCCTTGGGACTAGATTTTGGTCGCAAGCGGATTGGTGTAGCTGGATGCGATCGCACGGGTTTAATTGCCACGGGTATCACTACAATTGAGCGCACATCTTTTGAGCAGGATGTCGAGCAAATCCGACAAATCGTTAATGAACGTGAGGTGCAAGTTCTAGTTATGGGCTTACCTTATTCAATGGATGGCTCACTAGGATTTCAGGCTCGTC
Organism: Nostoc sp. DedQUE08; assembly: GCF_034530895.1. Lineage (NCBI taxonomy): Bacteria > Bacillati > Cyanobacteriota > Cyanophyceae > Nostocales > Nostocaceae > Nostoc > Nostoc sp. DedQUE08. The sequence continues at coordinate 90,037 of NZ_JAVRCD010000021.1, read as the reverse complement.
AAGTTCAGAAATTTACTAAAAGACTTGCTAAAGCACTAAACTTGCCTGTGGAATATATGGATGAGCGATTAACTTCATTTCAAGCAGAGCAACTGCTGATAGCTGAAAACCGCTCTCCATCACGCAATAAAGGTTTGATTGACCGCAAGGCAGCGGCTTTGATTTTGCAACAATGGCTGGATGTTAAACGTGCTAACTCTCCTAGCTCAGTTGCGGCTATTGAATATTGATACCTTTTAACATGATATTCTAAAAACGATTAGCCAGCAGTTGTATCTACGTATAAAGCTATTTGTTTGACATAATATGTCATTAACTATAGTTAAGCGATTTTCAAACTTGCTGGTATTTATTAAATTTCTACATTTCGGCTATGTATTCCTCTCCATTTCCTGAAGAAAATGATAACGCTCATGCGGGTTCCATCACTTTAACCGATGATAAAGGGCGATCGCTCGACTGTTATATAGAGCATTCCCTAGAGGTAGATGGACAAGAATACGTTTTGCTCCTTCCTGTAGACTCACCTGTAGAAATTTTTTCTTGGGAAGGTGACGGTGAGGAAGAAGAAGCGGTTCTGGTAGAAGATGACACCATCATTGAGCAAATTTTTGCTAACGCCCAAGCTGTACTATCTGAGCAGAACTTGGTACTGAAGAATACAGCTTATGCTTTGACTGTTGCAGGTGATTTACCGCCAGTGGAAGAATCAGAACTCTTCACCCTAGAAATCGAAGACGAAGAGGCAGATTTAGAGCCTGAGCAATTACAGCTACTCGCTAGCTTTTATGAGGAAGATCAGGAGTATGCAATTTATACACCCCTAGACCCTCTGTTGTTTTTTGCACGGATAACAAAAACAGGCGAGCCGGAATTACTTTCTCCAGAGGAGTTTAGGAAAGTGCAACCTCTGTTAGAAGAACATCTTTTTAATGAAGTTGAATAAGATTAAAAATTCAAAATGTAATATTTTCATTTTGAATTTTTTAATTGGTAATTTTTCATTGAAATCACAATTTACTTAAATCTTTTACTATGTCCCACTAAATGTTAGAAGCAATGAAACATTGACACTAAATTGGGAAAATTAGTATTGTTTAAGATCCTCAAAAAAGCATTTTGGTAGGGATTTTTTAATTCCATTATCTAAAATACCAAATTAGTATAAGGTGCTGAAAATGGCTTATAGCGATTTTACATTAAGTAAATTTAAAAAGTCATTCAGCATCCGCATTGATGAAGAAACTGATTTATGTGCTGACATAGAACCTTTACAAGCAAGTGAGAAACTCAAAAATTCTTTAGAAGAAACTACAGAACTGGCTTTAGCAATTAATACTGAAAAAGCTCGTTCAGAAATGATTATCACTCCAATATTGTTGGAGATAAGACGCAGAGCGAGTTATCCAATTAGCTTATTTTCGGGAACAGATTTTAATGTAGATGCAGAAAAAGGTCTGAATGGATACTGTGACTTTATCATCAGTCGTTCTAAAGAGCAGCTAACAATTAATGTGCCAGTGGTGGTTATTATTGAAGCCAAAAACGAAAATATTAAAGGTGGATTAGGTCAATGTGCAGCCGCAATGTTGGCAGCCCAATTGTTTAATCAACAAGAAGGAAATGAAATCAGAAAAATTTATGGTGCAGTAACAACAGGCGATATTTGGAAGTTTTTGAAGTTAGAAGAAAACGATATATTTATTGATTTGAGTAATTATTACATCAAAGAAATAGATAAGATTTTAGGGATTTTATCTCAAAATGTTCAGGGAGAGATTCCAGGATGGAGTTCGACTAACTAAACTATATTGGGTTATGCTCATTTGTCTTAGCTATCTACATTTGACTGTTGACTATGTTCTGGAACAATCTTTTACAGCCTGATTTGATTTTAGAGGGTTCAGTGTTAAACCTAACACCAGATATTATCCAAAAATACGGGCTTAAAGGGCTGGTATTGGATGTAGATGAAACTTTAGTACCTTTTACAGTCGGGATAGCTTCTCCAGAACTACGAGAGTGGGTGGAGCAAATCCGTACCTGTACTGCACTGTGCTTGGTGAGTAACAACCTGAGTGAAGCGCGAATTGGTGGAATTGCGCGATCGCTCAATTTACCTTACTACTTAGGTGCAGCCAAGCCTTCCCGACGCAAAATTAGAGCCGCACTGAGGGGAATGGATCTACCAGTGCATCAAGTGGGAATGGTAGGCGATCGCTTGTTTACCGATGTTTTAGCAGGTAATCGTCTGGGAATGTTTACCATTTTAGTGGAACCGATTGTTCATGCCGATGCGGCTTTGCGCTCTCATCCCGTCCGCAACTTTGAAGTTTGGATATCTGAAATTTTGGGAGCCTCTATTACACCCAAGAAAAAGAAGATTCACAAAAGTTGAAAAATCGTCAGGAAAGTAAATCTAAAGAAATAATTAAGGAATCTTACTGGAACCAAAAAATCGGGGATCATAAGTATTAATAACATGGGGTCAGCCAAAAAAGACCCTAACTCATACTAAGTAAATATACTTCCGTAAAGCGTCAACCTTCACTATAGAGGGATTGGCGCTTTACAAATTGAGTTAGGAGTTAGAAGTTATGAGTTATGAATTAAATTCAACTCCTAACTCCTAACTCCTAACTCCTCACTTTTTAGATGCCACTAACAATTGTTGTCAAAATCGGTACTTCCAGCCTAACTCAACCAGAAACGGGACAATTAGCACTTTCTACCATCGCTACATTGGCGGAAACACTCTGCGATTTAAAACGCCAAGGACATCGGGTGATTTTGGTTTCTTCTGGCGCTGTCGGCGTGGGTTGTGCGCGGTTGGGTTTAACTGAACGTCCTAAGGCGATCGCACTCAAACAAGCTGTAGCAGCAGTTGGACAAGGTAGGTTAATTCGGGTATACGATGATTTATTTAATACTTTACAACAGCCGATCGCTCAAGTATTACTGACTCGCAGTGACTTGGTGCAGCGCAGCCGCTATCTCAATGCCTACAACACTTTTCAGGAACTATTAGGACTGGGAGCGATCCCGATAGTCAATGAAAATGATACCGTAGCAATAGACGAACTAAAATTTGGTGATAATGACACCCTTTCGGCATTGGTTGCCAGCTTAGTAGAAGCAGATTGGCTATTTTTGCTCACCGATGTCGATCGGTTGTACTCAGCCGATCCCCGTTCTGTGCCAGATGCGCGGCCGATCGCTTTAGTGAGTAGCATTAAGGAATTAACTCAATTACAAATACAAACAGGTTCCCAAGGTTCTCGGTGGGGTACTGGTGGGATGGTGACAAAAATTTCGGCTGCGAGGATTGCGATCGCAGCGGGAGTGCGTACTGTAATTACCCAAGGGCGATTTCCCCGGAATATCGAAAAAATTATCCAAGGCGAATTGATTGGGACGCATTTTGAACCGCAACCGGAACCAACTTCGGCGCGTAAACGTTGGATAGCTTATGGACTTGTACCTGCGGGGAAATTGTATTTAGATGAAGGTGCGATCGCGGCAATTTCTCTAGCAGGAAAATCGTTATTAGCAGCTGGAATTAAGTTAGTAGAAGGAGAGTTTGACACGCAAGATGCGGTGCAATTGTGTGACACGAACGGTAACGAAATTGCCAGAGGACTTGTGAATTACAACAGCAATGAATTGCAAAAGATTTGTGGGCGTCATTCACGAGAAATTTCTACAATTCTAGGATATGCCGGTGCAGAAACCGTGATTCATCGGGATAATTTGGTTTTGACTTAAAATGGAAATAAGATAAATTTTGTGACTACTAACTGAGAGAGTAAAAATATTATGACTCAAACGTTAGAAAATGCTGTTAACTTACCAGAAGAACAACGCTTCTTTCGACATGGGTTAAGTTGGGAACAGTTTAAAGCGATTCAAGCTAGCTTTGAAAATGTACCAGGGGTGCGGCTGTTTTATTGTGAGGGAATCTTAGAAATAGTGAGTATTGGTAAACCTCATGAGGTGATTAAGTGTTTAATTGCTGGATTATTGATTACTTATTTTGAAGTCAAAGGCATTGAATTTTTCCCCAGTGGTAGTTTTAGTCAGATTATTCCCAAGATAGTAGAATACCAAGCAGATTTATCTTATTGCTTTGGAACGGACAAACCTGTACCAGACTTGTGCATTGAAGTAGTGATTACTAGCGGTAGTCCTATAAAGTTGCAGAAGTACAAATTAATGCAAGTCCCGGAAGTTTGGTTTTGGGAAGATGGCACAATTGAAGTTTACTACTTACGAGAGCAAGAATATGAGAAAGTTGTTAAAAGTAAGTTTTTAGCAGAATTAGATTTATCCTTGCTCAATCGTTGTCTTTTGTTATCGTCTCCCTTGGAAGCTATTAGAGAGTTTCGTCAAGGCATTCAACAGTAATAGCAGGTTTAAATGAGAGAAAATATTTTATATAGCTCAGAATGTTAATTTTTACATTAGACTCATAATTATTAAGTTTAATGGTGTGACAACAAAGAAGGCAGTTGGTGCATAGAATAAAAAACACGCGCTCCAGATGCCTCAAGTAGATTAGCTTCACTTTGCTCGGTGTAACCTAAAACTCTCATTCCGGCGGCAACACCCGCACGTACACCCAAAACGCTATCTTCTACAACAGTGCAAGATGCAGCTTGAATTCCCATCTTTTTAGCCGCATATAAGAACAAGTCAGGTGCTGGTTTCCAGCTTTCAATTTGATATGAGCTAAAGATACGTCCTTCAAATCGAGGCAGTAGGTTAGTTACACGCAAAGCTAACTTAATTTTTTCCGGTGGGCCACTGGAAGCAACGCAAATAGGTAGATTAATCTTGTCTAAAGCTGCTTCTATTCCTTCTACAGGACGTAGTTCACGCTCGAATGTCTCAGCAGTACGGGTACGAAGCTGAGTTACAAAATCTTGTGGCAGCTTTTTTCCAAGTCTATGCTCAATTACAGCAACACAATCAGCCATTTTGCAACCCTTAAATAACAAAATAGCTTCTTCAAGTTTCATTGCAAGTCCAAATTCAGCGACAAATTTCACAAGAACACGATTACCTAATCCTTCGCTGTCTACCAACACTCCATCACAATCAAAAATAACTAATTCTGTTTGCATTTCGCTCCACGCCTCGCCCATTTACAAATTCGGGATTGTCATAGAAGCGATCGCCACTCCGCCCCATAAAGGCGCATCATCCCCCAGCACCGCTGGCACAATTTCAAAATCCACTTCCGGCAAAGCCGTCTCCCGCGCCACCTGACGCACTACCCGCCAGAAATCCTCCCCCGCTTTTGTCACACCGCCTCCCAACACAAAGCGCTGCGGATTCATCAGATTCGCCACATTGCCAATACCCACACCCAACGCCCAAGCAGCCTTGTGTAAAACTTCCTTCGCCAAATCATCACCAGCCGCCGCCGCCTCACTTACCAACTGTCCCGTCAACAACGTTAAATTATCCCCCACCAAACCCCTCAAAATCTCTCCATCTCTAAGTCCTTTGCGCCTCTGCGGTTCTTTTTCCAAAATTTCCTTAGCATTTTGCGCCATATAAGGCCCCGAAGCCAAACGTTCGACACATCCCCGCTTCCCACACAAACAAACTGGCCCAGCCGGATCGACAACGATATGTCCAATTTCGCCAGCCATCCCACCAGCACCCCGCCAAGGCTGGCCATTGAGTATCCAACCGCCACCCACCCCAGTGCTAACCGTAATGTAAAATAGGCTATCGTATCCTTGACCAGCACCAAAACGGTGTTCGCCCAAAGCAGCAATATTGGCATCATTATCTACACCAACAGGAACGCCAAACTCTTCTTCCAACAAGGCTTTGAGAGGAATATTTTCCCATCCAGACACATGATGAGATAGTCGCACCATCCCTATGGAAGCATCAACCGGGCCGCCAAAGCTAATACCGATCGCAGCAGGTTTTGTGTCTTGCAGCAGAGAGTAAATAAGCGATCGCATAATTTCCAAGTCAGTGCTAGCATCTGCACCTACTGGCGAGAGACAACGTTCATAACGCAACCACTTTCTCGAACCGATATTGACTGTTGCTGCTGCCAGCTTAGTTCCGCCAAAATCGAGAGCTAAAATTAATGTCATTCACTCACCTTTTATTACACCATCACACAACGTAGTTTCTTTCTGAAGAAAGATGTTTGCACTCAAGATACATTTAACACTAGAAAAACTACATTATTATTTAGCAACTCATGACTCCCGATCAAACCGATCCACTTATTGATTTCTCTCACGCCAAAGAACCTCCTCGCTCTCTTGATATCGATAAAGCTCAAGAGGCAGATCCGATTGAACCAGAAGAAGTTACTGGAGAGAGTAAGCAAAATCCTACTCCTGATGATTTGAATCGCGAAGATGAAGATCCCAGAATCGGGGGTAGTCAAATAATCAGTGGGAATATTTCAGCTGGATAAATAGTTACTCATTTCTTTGTGAGTTGAGTACTCCATCAATAAACTGTTGTAATCGTTCATAATGTGAACCTTTCCAATAAATGCGATCGCAGTCTTGGCAACGCTGGAATCGATCGATCTGCGATCGCACCTTTTCTGGCACTTGTTCAATAATGGATTGCTTATCTACAGTTTCTAATAATCCATTGCAACGCAAACACCGTTTAAATGGTGCAATTAATTCAAACAAGTCGAAGCGTTGCAGTACTTCTATGATTTGTTGTTGAGGGTTAGTATTTCTAACATAATACCCATGCGTTACCAGACTACGCATTAATAGTCCTTTATCACGAGTCAAGAGAATGCGCCCTTGACTGGAGGATATTTGGGCTAATTTCTCATCCTCGTAGTCATTGCGGTACAAAGTATCAAAGCCTAAAAGTCGTAGAGATGTAGCAAGCTTGCCTAAATGAATATCTACAACAAAACAAATAGTACTGAGCGGTTCTGGCAAAACAGAAATACTTGGTATAATAACATTCCTAGCTGAAATTGGATAAACATTGATAGTATCTCCATCCGAAACTATGTAAGAAAAATTTACATATTCACCATTAACATTTAGAAAATCAACTTCTGGATGAGGGACACCCAACGACTCAATCATGTCTTTAATAGAGGCTTTTTCCTCAAACACATGAGAGATTCTCACCTGTTTGTGATGCCGTGGTAAAAAATGATTCAATTCTGCATGAAAGTAGAAATATGCGATCGCCATAGCCACAGATATTCGGATTACCCTACTGGCAACAATTTGTCACAATTGCAAAACTTTATCTATTGTATTGAAAGAATCAATACTTCCTCAAGTGAGCTATCTCCACTATAAAATGCCCATTTCCCTTGATTTAGTCAACCTTCTAGAGGCAGCAAACGATCGTGGAATTATAAAGATTCTCAAATACTTGCATTTATTATTGAGTTCAGTTACAGTCAAAGCAGATGCATATAATCAAACCCTGACATACGCTTCAGGAAGTTAGATTAGATAAAAGGGTAAATAACAGGTTTGTTAATGTTGATGTCAGTAACGCGGCTAGTGATTAGTCATTAAGTTTTAACATTAACTTGTAACGCATAAACTATAGGGCACTAAAGCATTTACCCCTAGTTTCAGTGTTTTTATTTTTCTAATCTAATTGAGAATTATTTGCAATATTCTGGAATGGATAGATATATTAAAAGTAGATAGTAGGAATAACTTTAATAATCTATATCTAGCTATTCCACATCTATCTTTAGAAATACATTTCTCAGAAAACACAAAGAATTATATTTTTATATGTAAAAACAGGATTTGTAACTAGCTATGAAAATAATTTCACCAAAACTTTAGAAAAATATCTTACTACTAGCAATATTTTTGATTGTAGTATTAGCTACATTGATATTATCAGCAAGTTAATCCTTGGTAATTCTCCAAGTAGCTTTTTGCCTATGTACAAGGTTTAATATATTTGATTTTACCAAAGAAAGTAAGTTCAGAAAAGCCGAGTTTCAGCAAGTGAAAAATTATAAAATACCAAATAACAATAAAACTAGATACAAAATTAACGCCAGTCATACGGAAAAATATCTCTTGACACTGTTTATCTTTATTGTGGAGAATTTATTAACTGGGAAGACCTCAATTGATAATGATGTTATAAAGTGGCTACCTAGTTTTAACTCGGAAATGAATATTGTTCTTTTTTATCTCCTTGAATCAAGGATATTGTATCTAAGAACACAATTGTATTTTGTAATACCTTTTGTCCAAAAAATATGCTAATGAGTACAACGAGATGAACACTTTTTTTTGTTCTGATGATTCGCGGCAAGTAGGAGAAGATGTTATTGGTAGTGCCACCAATTATCAAACTTATATTTTAGTTGAGTGTCCTTTACCTTGGACATCAGAAGCCTTTAACTCCAAGTGGGTGCCTCAGAATTTGAGGATTTTGGTAGAAGAAGTGAAGCGTGCAAAACTGCCAATTAGATTTCTTCTAATTGCTAATGATTTATCACACAAGGTAAATCACACTACGCTTTTGATTTATCAAAAAGAAGAGGGGCTAAGTAATGGATACCATAAACAGGAGTTTCAGCTAGCAAATATTGAGCAAGTAGCAGGAGTTGTCCAAAAATGGATATGGGATATCGATTCTAATTTGGAAGTAGAAACTAGTACAACTAGAGATATTTTAGTTTGTACCCACGGCAGCCATGATAAGTGTTGTGCGAGATATGGCGCTCCTTTTTACTTCCAAATAACAGCGAGTAAAGCTGATTTGTGCTTAGATAATGTGCGAATTTGGAAATCATCGCACTTTGGTGGACATCGGTTTGCACCAACAGTTATAGACTTGCCAGAAGGAAGATACTACGGTCGTCTCGATCGAGATTCATTTAGATCGATTTTGACTCGTACTGGTGATATTCAATGCTTACATCAAGTCTATCGAGGCTGGGGAATTTTGCCTGCTGCACTTCAGGTTTTGGAAAGAGAGTTAATTCTCTATAAAGGATGGGATTGGTTTAATTACAAAGTTGCAGGCAAAATTTTAGAGCAAAGTTTAGACAATAATACTATCTTAGCTGAAATTAGTTTTGAACAACCTTGTGGTTCTCTCTATACTTATCAGGCTAAACTTGTAAAAGATGAAACGAAGACTCAACAACTGAAAAGTTCATGCAATGCGACACGAGAGTTAGTAGTTACTAAATATGCTGTTGGTAGTTTTTGGATTACCTCTAGTAAGGTAATGAGTTATAGTACGCAGAAGTAAAGAGAGAGTTTTTAAACGCAGAGGAACGCTAAGGGAAGCGCAGAGGTACGCAAAGTATTACTGTATTTACTATAACGCTGCACAAATTCTTAATAAAATCTCTGTGTTTCTCTGCGCTTTCCTCTGCGCTTCTTTGCGTTTAAATTCTAAATTAAGATGAAGCCATATTTAAGACTTTTCGTAACAGTATTTGGTCTTCTAATTTGGCTTTTAAACGGCCATTTTCGATATCTCGAATCCAGCTTTGGCTTTTACCTGTAAGTTTTGCCAATTCTCTTTGGGAAAGATTTAAATTTTTTCGCGCCTGCAAAATCTGTTCGCCTAGCAAATCGTTTGTAGCTTTGGGCTTCTTTTTGGCTTTAGCAGTTCTTGTTTTCTTTTTTTCCGATTCTGAGATTTGCTGTTCCCATTCTGGCGGCAGTTCAAAAGCCAAAATCCGCGCATTCATTAGCAGATTCCATTTACCACGGGGGCCTGTGTCTGTGAGGCGAGTTTCAGCACCTCCGTCATTAGTCCAAAATTCTAATGCTTCATCTGGATCTTCGGGAAGATCGATTAATTTCGCCCACAAAGGTTGAATTTCTGGTGGGTAAGTAACTGGATCGAAAAGTGGCTTCATTCCATAGTGATTGAGAATTTCCAAATCGCTTTCAAAGGTTCGCAGCAGACGTTTGCGTTCTTCTCGTTGTCTGGATGCAAGGGCGACTTTTTCCTCACCGTAAGCAATACGCAGCAAGGTAGGAATGGTGATGCGTTGTTCCTTGCCCATTTTGGTTTTAAACAGCAACCACAGCATTAGTCGAACTGCGCCTTCATGTTGCTGCCAAATACTCATGACTGTGGTTAGCAGCGTTTTAGGGAGACTGCCGTATTGATAGAATGCAGTTCGCTCTTTACACGCTTGTTTGTTTAAGAAATATTGCGCCCATAAACCTGCTTTGACTTTAAAAGTTAGGCCAATCAGATATTTGCATCCGAGATTGTCTTCCTGGAAGTGGTGCTGAATATCTACTAAGTGCCATAGGCGGCTACCGACAAGAGAAAATCCGTTAATTCGGCCTTGTTGCGGCCAGTCAATGGAGATCGTCAGGGAGCAAGCTTGCTGGACAAGATTTTTCATTAAAGCTAGCTTGGCTGCTTTACTTAAGTCTTTGCGCTTCTCCATCCCCAAATATTTCTCGATTTGTCGCTCATCGATCGCAAATTCTTGCTCCCAAGGTTGATCTAAGGCTGTAGCATAAGCTGCAAAAATCAGATGTATGCAAGCGGCTCTGATGTCAAGCCCCTCAATTGCTGCTATGTCTGTGGCCTTGTCGTTCACTTTCAAGGGATCTTGGATATGAAAAGCGATCGCACCTCGGCCTTGATTGACTTGTCGGCTATAACTGATGTACCCTTCTTCATCGGTTTCCCAATGTAGGGATGTGCGCTGCGCTAATACATTACAAGCTTCCCAAATTGCGATCGCTGAAGCAAATGGATTATTCTTGCCGTTAGAAAACAAATCTAAACTGGTAGAATCTCTCGGTTCAACTTTGCATCTCCCCTTTTTCGCCTGCCAAGGAATGGGAGACTTAGTTGGACAAGCTATTACACATTGTGGTTCTGAATAAAAGCCCTCACAATTATTACAAAGACCAGGATCGACCCAATATTCATTGTCCTCTATTCTGATTGCACCCGTAGGACATTGGGGGCGGCAGTTGTCACATCCAACGCAACTGTTGTTAGGAATTGTATAAGGCATTTGGCTCTTTTCCCACTCTAATCGTTGAGATGTCTGTCTCAGGTCTCCCCTGGATGAGTCCTGTCTATTCATGACTCGCTAGCACATAATCTTTCTAGCGAGAATAATTTTTCTCGCCCATTCACTCCCCACATCCATATTTTGACTTTGCATCCAATCGGAAGCTATTTAAGGCTTTTAAACCGAGCCGGACAAAACTTATTTATTAACTATACATTTCATGAAAAAAATGATTAATTTGTTCGTACAGAGCTTAGAAAGATATCTTAATATTCATTTAATTAGGTATTGAATGAACATTTTAGCTTTAACCATAAATTGTTTTGAGAACATATTTAAGCCTGATACGATTGGACTTCATCTGATTTATTAATAATTTTAATATTTAAGACACGCTCGGTTTCTGCCATAAAAATCACAGTTACTTTATAAATTGATTATGTTTCCTTCATAAATTCATTATATTGATTTAAATGTAAAACCAATATTTATTTTGTCATCATTTATATAAATAGTTGAATCAGATCGACTTGCAAATTGTTGCTTTGCAAAATACATATTGCACATATCAAAATGTAATTAATGAACATTTATTTTTGTATATATGCATACTGTTCATCTACATTTCTTTGTCTAAAGCTAAAAGTAGTTGAAAAATAATATCATCACTTTTATCGATATCTTTGCGTTTAGATCGGGCTATTAGCGACGAGGGTAGGTTTTAAACCTGTAATTTATGCGTCTCTTTTTTCTATACTTTGCATGGGAATAGCTGATTAGCGGCTGCTGCCTCCAGTCAGATATTGAGTCAGAGACTCAATGAATGCGTTCCCATGCGGAGCATAAGAACGAGGTAAACTTAAGCATTCATAATGATTATTGGCAATAATTTGCATTTAGTTTTGATTTAAAAAATAATTTTTAATTGTGTTCAAACTTATCGATTTATTATCAAGTAAAAGTGAGTTTTGAATATAAAAAATAAAAATATTAGGATAAGATGATGATTAATGCACAAACAGATTGATAGGCAAAATTGCCAAGGGATTATTAATGGCACAACTAACAGGTTTGACGTTTGGCGGTAAAGCTTGGACACCAAAATTCGCTCAAGAAATTGACAAAGATAAATGTATCGGCTGTGGCAGATGTGTTAAAGTCTGCGGGTACAATGTGCTAGGTTTGAAGGCACTCAATGAAGAAGGTGAATTTGTAGACGACGAAGACGATGACGAAATTGAACGGAAAGTAATGGCAGTTACTTCTCCAGAAAACTGTATTGGTTGTGAAGCGTGTTCGCGGATTTGCCCGAAAAATTGCTACACCCATGTTGCAGTAAATAATTAGAATTTTTAGAGTTAGTCCAAATTGTTGTTAATTCAAGGAGGCACTGTTTGTAAAAAGCGCAAATGCGCTAGGCAAGGTAACTTGAGGGGAATACTAAGTATTTACTGCAACTAATAAATAGTTCTCAGTAAACAAATCCGTAAATTGCAAAATGTCAGTTATTAACAAATTTAAACTTGCTGCTAATATAGCCTAATCAATATTAGGCCAACAGTGCCCTCTTGGAACAACGAGCTTTTTTGAAAGCAGGGGGCTAACTTTTTCATAGGAGTTGAAATATAGTTTGTATTTTTTTGGGGGAAAGATATGGAAAAAATCTGGAAGTTTCCCCCATTTTTAATGGCTGCACGTTAGAAAGTTAATAAGTGAAAAGGGAAAAGGGAATTGGGACTGGGGAATAGGGACTAGGAAGACAAAGAATAGTTTTTCTAATATCTAATACCTAATCCCCAGTACCCAATACCCAGTACCAATAAAAGACTGTTTACACAGGTAGCATGTATGCAACAAGTTCCTGTTTCATTATGGACTCTGGTTGCTGGGATAGTAGTTACAGCAATCAGCATTTGGCTCGGTCACAACCACACTCTCATGCCAGTGCAGGCATCGCTACAAGCGCCTTTGGTAGACGGTTTTTTCAACGTCATGCTTACCATTGCGATCGCACTCTTCTTGGTGGTAGAAGGAACAATTGTAGTTTTTTTGGTTAAGTTTCGTCACCGTCGCGGTGATGATACCGATGGTTTGCCAATAGAAGGCAACGTTCCCTTAGAAATCTTTTGGACAGCAATTCCCACAGTAATTGTCCTCGGTTTGGGCATTTACAGTGTAGATGTTTTTAACCGAATGGGCGGCTTTGAGCCTGCTGGTCATCCTCATTCAGCAGCTCATGTTGCTCATATACCGGGGAGTGCTTTGGCAGCCACATTAAGCGATACTGAAGCAACAACTGCCCCAGCAATAGCCCCAACAATCGGTATTGGCGCGTCTCCTCAAACTCTAAACAAACCAGCCGATTTAGTTGTTGATGTCAAAGGCATACAATACGCTTGGTTATTTAATTACCCTGATAGTGGTATTACCTCTGGGGAATTGCACATACCCGTCGGTGCTGATGTCCAACTCAACCTTTCAGCACAAGATGTAATTCATTCATTTTGGGTGCCAAACTTCCGCCTGAAGCAAGATGCACTTCCCGGTATCCCTACCGAACTGCGATTTGTCGCCACCAAACCAGGTACATATCCCGTAGTTTGTGCTGAATTGTGCGGTGGTTATCACGGTTCAATGCGGACACAGGTAATTGTCCACACACCGGAAGAATACGATAGCTGGCGGACAGAAAACCAGATTGCTCAACAGCAAAACCTTAATCAAGTCATTGCTGTTAATCCAGCCGACTTATCAACATCAGAGTTTCTCGCGCCCCACACCCATGATATGGGCATTAGTGCAGCAACTCTAGAGTCAGTAGTCATGAGTCATTAGTCATTAGTCATTGGTCATTGGTCATTAGTCATTAGTTATTGGTAACTGACAAATGACAACAGACAAATGACAAAGGACAAAAAGACAAAAGACAAATGACAAATGACAAAGGACAAAGGACAAAAATATATGACACAGGTAGAATTTCCACGAAATACTCCACCAGAAGGAAAGAAACCGGAAATGGTGGCTGGCCACGCTTCCCATCCGAAGGCGTGGAAATGGCAAGACTATTTTACATTTAATGTTGACCACAAGGTTATTGGTATTCAATACCTGGTGACAGCGTTTGTCTTCTATCTCATCGGCGGACTGATGGCTGTTGCTCTCCGTGTCGAATTAGCAACACCAGATGCAGACGTACTCGACCCCAATTTGTATAACGCTTTCATGACTAATCACGGGACGATCATGATCTTCCTGTGGATTGTTCCTAGCGCCATTGGGGGATTTGGTAACTATTTAGTGCCGTTGATGGTTGGTGCTAGGGATATGGCGTTTCCGAAACTGAACGCGATCGCTTTTTGGTTAAACCCACCAGCAGGTGCGCTCATTTTAGGTAGTTTCATTTTCGGCGGTTCCCAATCTGGTTGGACAGCTTACCCACCTTTGAGCTTGGTAACAGCACCAATCGCTCAAACTATGTGGATACTTGCGATCGTTTTGGTGGGAACTTCCTCAATTTTGGGTTCGCTGAACTTTGTAATCACCATTTTGATGATGAAGGTTCCTAGCATGAAATGGGATCAAGTGCCCTTGTTTTGTTGGGCAATCTTGGCTACCTCTCTGCTGGCACTTCTCTCCACACCTGTATTAGCAGCCGGTTTAGTTCTGCTGTTGTTTGACCTCAACTTTGGCACCTCTTTCTTTAAACCAGATGCAGGCGGTAACGTTGTAATTTATCAACACTTATTCTGGTTTTATTCTCACCCGGCAGTATATCTAATGATTCTGCCCATCTTCGGCATCATGTCGGAGGTAATTCCAGTTCACGCCCGCAAGCCAATCTTTGGTTATAAAGCGATCGCTTATTCTAGTGTAGCCATCTGCGTTGTCGGTTTGTTCGTCTGGGTACACCATATGTTTACCAGTGGCACACCCGGTTGGATGCGGATGTTTTTTACCATCTCTACTCTTATAGTTGCAGTTCCCACTGGCGTGAAGATTTTTGCCTGGGTTGCTACCCTTTGGGGTGGTAAAATCCGCTTCACAGGTGCGATGCTTTTCGCCATTGGTTTGTTGTCCATGTTTGTCATGGGCGGCTTAAGCGGTGTGACGATGGGAACGGCCCCCTTTGATGTTCACGTCCACGACACATATTATGTTGTTGGACATTTCCATTACGTTCTGTTTGGCGGTTCCGTGTTTGGCATTTACGCCGGCATTTATCACTGGTTCCCCAAAATGACCGGACGAATGTTGAATGAAAACTTGGCACGCATTCACTTTGCCCTTACCTTCATCGGCACGAATCTCACCTTTTTACCCATGCACGAGTTGGGTTTAAAAGGAATGCCGCGAAGAGTGGCAATGTATGACCCCCAATTTATCGACCTCAACCAAATTTGTACCTTTGGTTCATTTGTTTTGGCGATATCGGTAATTCCTTTCGCCATCAACATGATTTACAGTTGGTTGAAAGGGCCTTTGGCTAGTGATAATCCTTGGCAAGCTTTGACTTTAGAATGGACAACTAGCTCACCACCTGCAATTGAAAACTGGGAAGTGTTGCCGGTTGTAACTCATGGCCCTTATGACTACGGTCAGGAGCATAGAACTGAATTACAGTCATCAGCGACGCCGGAAGCTAGTGCTTAGGTAGTAGAGTGAGTAATGCGATCGCACTCAAAATCACTGAAACTTCTAGTCATTAGATTTAAAAACTCAAAACTCCAAGCTTGGAACCCAAAACTTCAAGCTTGGAACACGAACGCCCGAATCAATAAGGGACTTCCAACTAAAATAAATATCCTATCTTGGTGTAGGCAGGGGGGCAGGGGGCAAGGGGAGAAAGAAAAATACGATCTGAGTAAATTGGATAATTTATTTTCTGGAAGTCCCTAAACGAACGCCCAAATTCAATAAACGGACACCCGAATTCAATAAACGGACGCCCGAATTCAATAAACGAACGCCCGAATTCAATAAATGGACGCCCGAATTCAATGAACGGACGCCTGAATTCAATAAACGGACGCCCGAATTCAATAAACGGACGCCCGAATTCAGAACACGAAACTCGGAATTTTCAAAATTCCTGAACAAGTCAAGAGTTTGGCTAAACAAGAATTTTGGATAAAGAATGGAAATTTTGCCACTTCAGACTTCATTCTTTATTCAAACTTCCACAACAAGACAGAGTAGATCGTATTGTCAAAAAATCTATGACTATAGCTACAACCACAAGCGAAGAACACAGTGCAGGACACGAAGAACATCCAGATTTAAGAGTCTGGGGATTGTTGACGTTCCTCGCTTCTGAATCCCTAATGTTTGGGGGATTTTTTGCCACCTATTTGTTTTTCCGAAGCAGTACAGCCGTTTGGCCTCCAGAAGGAAGCGAAGTAGAACTACTTGTACCGACGATTAACACCATTATTCTGGTGTCTAGTAGTTTCGTGATTCACTTTGGTGATACGGCGATTAAAAAGAATAACGTCAAGAGAATGCAACTGTGGTATGCCATTACTGCAATCATGGGGGCAATTTTCTTGGCTGGTCAGGTTTATGAGTACTCAACATTAGGGTATGGTTTGACCACCAACGTCTTCGCCAACTGCTTTTATATCATGACTGGGTTCCACGGTTTGCACGTTTTTGTGGGACTGTTATTGATATTACGTGCATTGTGGCGATCGCGTCTTCCTGGTGAATATTCTGCAACCAATCATACTTTCATCGAAATGACAGAAATTTACTGGCACTTCGTAGACATTATTTGGATTGTCTTATTCACCTTAGTGTACGTTCTGACTTTGTTTTAACAAAAGTTAGGAGTGAGGAGTGAGAAGTGAGGAGTTAATAAGTTATAACTTCTAACTCAGAATTCACAACTTCTAACTTATAACTCCTAACTCCTAACTCCTAACTATCCAAGAGTTCATTATGCAAGCTAATACAAATAAATTCTCATGGTTTCAGGTTCCAGATGATATCAAAAACCTATTAATTTTAGCTGCAAAAAGCTGGGAAAATACATCAGAATCAGAAAAATATATTCAACAAGCTTTAGACCAGACTGGTGAAAACACAGATGTCTTGGTAGCAGCATATAGATTTTTCTATTATAAAAATAATTATTCTCTTGCATTACAAACAACAGTCAAATTATTAGATAAAATTAAAGAACTAGAAAAACTTCCTGATGACTGGGAGCAACTTCAGCCGATATTAGTCAATCGCAAAGAAGACCCACAAATTCGATTGTACTTAAATGCTTATGCTGCTTCTGGATTAGTGCTAGCAAAGTTAGGAGAAATTGAGCAAGCCAAAGAAATCAGCACCAGAGTCAAACAGATAGACGAAAAGAATGATTTTGGTTCTGGTATTCTGCTGGATATTCTGACACGTCCAGCAGAAGAAGACGATTAATTAGTCAATGCACTTCTCTGTAAAAGAGTGGGGGGACAAGGGGACAAGGGGACAAGGGGAAAAACCATAGCAATGCCCAATACCCAATGCCCAATGCCCAATGCCCAATGCCCAATGCCCAATGCCCAATGCCCAATGCCCTTTTTGTGAAAAATCATGAACAATTGGTTATCTACCAAATCCTATTCCTTATTAGGAGCAAGTACTGATAGTAACTCTATCATTCCTCCTATTAACATACCTACTAAACTGCCTGTAGGTAACATTCCTAATGTCTCACCGATCATTGTGATCCAATCTTCGCCACTATCAATTTAAAAATTATGAAAGGTAGGGATTGGCTGCTAACAGGGGACGGTCAGCATCAAGCTTGTAAATCTGTAAGAGCCTGGGATTTATTGAGAGAAAATTACCGCCTTTATCGGTTTTTAACTGAGGTGGAAGATGTTCTCAATAGCAGCGACAATGAAACCAATTGTCTGCCAGAAATTCGGATGCTTGTAAGGCGCTTAATGGTAAATTCCTACTGGGTGCAAAGTCAAAAGTTAGAACCTTCACCCAAAACGGGAAGCTCTGTTTTACTCCTATATGATGAATTGGGTTTTCCCTTAACTGTGCAAACAGTAACATTTGCACCGGGAACCCGTTCAAACATTCATAATCATGGGACATGGGGAATAGTGGCGGTGTTAAAAGGCCAGGAAAAAAATACTTTTTGGCGACGCACCAATAGCCCAAAATTTCAGGACAAAATTGAACCGACGGGAGAGCTAACTCTATTACCAGGAGATATTATTAGCTTTACTCCCGATGCAATTCACAGTGTAGAAGCAGTGGGTGATGAACCAACTGTGACTTTCAATATTTATGGCGAAACCGATCCAAATGAGAGGTTTGAGTTTGACTTAGTTAGCCATAAAGCGAGGAATTTTTAATTTCATCGGTTCGTAGTTGGCGCTTTAGCGCAAAAGAGTAATTAGGAGATAGTTGAATGGCAAAGGTAATTTTCTATAGCAAACCAGGCTGTAAAGGTGGAGTTAAGCAAAAAGTTTTGCTAACAGCTGCCGGTCATGAGGTGATACCACAGAATCTGCTAAAAGAACCTTGGACAGTTGAACGGTTGCGTTCCTTTTTTGGCGATCGCCCCGTAGCCGAATGGTTCAATCTTTCCGCCCCCAAGGTAAAATCTGGTGAGGTGGTTCCTGAAAAAGTGGATGAACAAACCGCTTTGGCGCTGATGCTGAAAGAACCACTGTTAATTCGCCGCCCTTTGTTAGAAGTAGGCGAACAGCGCGAGGTAGGATTTGATGTACAAAAGATTGATGCTTGGATTGGCTTACAAGCTGTAGATGAATCCTTGCAAGAAATCAGCGACAAGCTTCTGAAGCAAGATTTGCAAAACTGTTCCCACGGTAAAGATCATAGCCATCAACACCATAATCACTAGGCTGGCTGTAACCATCATGGCGAACAACATCAAAAGCAAGGCAGCTTGTAGTCATTAGATTTCTTGCAAAAGTCTATAAATAACATTCTAGCCCTGTCAAGGTAAAAAAGTAACCTTGACAGGGCTAGTACAGTATGGCGTAAATTGTCTAAAACTTTTACACAATGGTAATTACGAATTACGGAAAGTGTTAATCAGCCTTAGCCTTTAGCTAACTTGTTGTTGGATGTGTAGTAAACCTTACTACCAGTATCAGGTACAAAATGGCAGCTGATACATGAATTCCATAATGACTTCCAAATTGGTTCTTCCGCCTTGTGGAAATACTCACCCATCACTGGTTTGATTGCCTCAGTTGCCTTCAGCAAATTGTAGTGAGGGATGTTAAGGAATATATGGTGAGCAACATGAGTACCGATATCGTGATGGATATGATTAACCAAACCATAATCACGGTCAATACTAGAAATTGCGCCTTTGAGGAAAGTCCAATCTTCTCCACGATACCAGGGAAGCTCTGGCTCAGTATGGTGCAAGAATGTCACCAAATCTAGCCAAACTATAAATACAAGGTAGGGCACAGCGTAATATTTCAGCAACCACATCCAACCCCATTGGTAGGTGAGGAAACCCAACAAACCTACCATCCCAGTCAAAAGGACAGTGCTAGTGATAACATCCCATTTTTCCGATGATTTGAAAAGCGGACTGCTGGGCAAAAAGTGAGAGCCTTCTTTATTAGGAGAACGCTTAAACAGATATACAGGATAAGCCAAGAGAAAAACATAATATCTGCCTATCTTTTGTGCTAAAGGCATCTCTTTGTATTCTGATTCCGTCACAGGATACCAGCTTTCATCGTTATCGATATTGCCAGTATTTTTATGATGAGTTCTGTGACTAATCCGCCAACCATGATAAGGAACAAGTATTGGTGTGTGAGAAAGATGTCCAATCAAATCATTCAGCCATTTATGCTTAGAAAAAGATTGGTGTCCGCAGTCATGCCCGACCACAAACAAAGCCCAAAACATCGTTCCTTGCATTAGCCAGAAAATCGGAAAGAAAAGCCAAGAATCCAGGTAAGAAGCAACTGCATAAAGCAGACCGATAATTAAAATATCACGAAAAAAGTAAAAAAGTGATTTTGTCACATTGGGCTGAAAGCATTCCGCAGGAATTGCAGCTTTTAAATCCCCAAGTGTGAAAGGCAATTTAGTCGTATCCTCAGACGTTTCAGAAGGAGGATTATTGAACGTGATGATGTTTGATGGCACTGGATTCTTTTGATTGGATATAAATCGGAACTTTAATTGAGACAAAATTATCTCACCTATAGGATGCCCACGAAACTAGCGATCGCTAACATCAAAGAAGATAAATTTTGGCAATTTAGCTAACAAATTTTAGTTAGTAAAAAGTCGCCAAATTCTATTTAAACACAGCATGATAAACGCTCTCGTTGAGTTCAAGAGCGTAAGTCTAATCACAGCGCTATTTATTGCTCTGTATAATATTCGTTGAAAGTTTTATAGCCAACATCAGTTGTGTATAGTTGACACTGGTCTGTAATCTGCTTCATTAAAGACCAAGAAAACTGACACTCATCATGTAGATAAGGCTGCCAATTTTCTTTGATGCTGCTGTAAGCTAGCCGCAAATTATAAGAAGGAATCGCAGTGGAAATATGATGAGGGACATGAACATTGATATCGTGGCACAAAACCTCCACCCAACGCGGATAATCGCAATGAATAGTGCCAAATAGTTGTGCTAGAGCTTCGTTCCACTTGTTCGCTGTCGTAAAAGGAACATCTGCGGCAGTATGGTGAACAATAGTAAAAGTACTCATCCAAAAATGGTAAATCATCCAGGGCACTAGCCAAAACTTGACAAATCCCCAGATACCAGTTGTGGCAATGAGAAGCGGGAAAGCGATCGCTGCAAACACAACTACTACAGCCACAGAAAGCTTGATACTCGATTGGTCTTTAGTTTTAAAGTTCCGCCAATCAAAATGCACCACAGCCCAATGTCCAATGGAACCTACCCACCAGAAGCGTTTACGCATGAACAGTTCAAAAGCAGACTGTCGGGTTTTATCCCAATCTTCAAACACTTCTGGTCTGATTGGATGCCAAGCGTTGTCCTCATCCAGCTTGTTGGTATGAGTATGGTGATAATTATGCTTAATGCGCCAACTGTGAAAAGGGTAAATTAACGGCATCATGAAGAAATGCCCTACCAAATCATTTACCCAACGACGTTTGGCAAAAGACCTGTGACCGCAATCATGGCCAATTACAAAAAAACCTGTTAAAGCAGTACCCGTAAAAATCCAAGCTAGGGGCAAGAGAAACCAAGGAGCGATAATCAGGCTGTAATAACCCAACGCAACTGCCAAGACACTGAGTATTACTTGTGTCCAAGCTTTGCGACGGTTCTGCTGAAAACATTCCCGTGGCAAGGTTTTGACAATATCTTTGAGCCGAAAGTCGGAATTACTAGGCTCGTCACTTAGTTTCTGGCTATTAATTATTGATGTAGTCATGGACACCTAAAAAACAACAAACTCCTCCACCAAGTCACCAAAAAGTAACTTGCAGTAAAATTTCTTCACATTAGCGCTTTGGATTATAGCAACCTAACCGACACAAGCGCACCAGTAAATAGCTTTTTGAAAAGTTAGGAGTTAGAAGTGATGAATTATGAGTTAAAAACGTTACACATCCTAACTCCTGTACAGACGCGATTAATTGCGTCTCTACTCCTAACTAACTTTTGTTGGGGCCAACTTCACATTAGTTGCCAGACCAACTGCTTGCAGCAATTGAACTGTCATCCAGGTTAAATCGATTTCCCACCATTTCAGCCCGTGACGAGCTGAATATTGAAAAGCATGATGGTTATTATGCCAGCCTTCACCGAAAACTAGTACGGCTACCCACCAGCAATTAGTCGATTTATCGCCAGAATCATAGCTCTGATAGCCAAATTTATGAGTAGCGCTGTTCACCAACCAAGTGCAGTGGTAAACCCAGACAATGCGAACAAAAATTCCCCAAATAACAAACGGCCAGCCACCTAGAAGCAAAAGCAATACACCTAGAGCAACCTGGATTAAAATGAAATATTTTTCTAAAAACTGATAAACTGGGTCTTCGGCAATGTCTTTGGTGAAACGAGGAACATCAGCGTGAGCGGGACAGTAGTGAATCAGCCAATCCATGTGGCTCCACCAGAAGCCTTTATTAGAATCATGGGGATCGGCATCAGTATCTGAGTGTAAATGATGAATGCGATGCGTCCCTACCCACTCAATTGGGCCTCCTTGACACGAGAGTGTGCCGAAGAAAACCAAGAGATACTCTAGCCACTTGGGAGTTTGAAAACTGCGGTGAGTAACAAGGCGGTGAAATCCGAGAGTAACTCCTAAACCACCTGTTATCCAGTACAGCAAGAAACCCACACCAACTGCCGTCCAGCTAAAGTTACCAGGAACAAAGGCAAATAAAGCGCCGATGTGCAGTCCAATGAAAAATAGGGTATTGACCCAGTTAATTTGAGGTTTGGTTGAAGTAGCAATTGTCATGCAGTAACCTGAATTTTAATTTTCCAGCTTAAGAACAGCGCGATCGCAAAATCCGCATATCGATAATTTTTTTTTGAACGAGGAACTGATGAACAGCTTAGAACAGCTGCGGCAAGCAGAACAGGCACTATTAGAAATTTTTTCTGGTATTGACGCTCAGGTCAAGCATAATCTAAAACGAGTGCTGGATGCTTTTCGTAATCACCGTGTAGGCGCACACCACTTTGCAGGTGTAAGTGGTTATGGTCATGATGATTTAGGACGAGAAACTTTAGATAAAGTTTTTGCCGAAGTTATGGGCGCTGAAGCTGCGGCCGTGCGGGTTCAGTACGTTTCTGGAACTCATGCGATCGCCTGTGCTTTGTTTGGTGTTCTCCGTCCGGGAGATGAAATGTTAGCAGTGGTCGGTTCTCCCTACGATACGCTTGAAGAAGTTATTGGTTTACGAGGTCAAGGTCAAGGCTCTCTTATTGAGTTTGGCATAAATTACCGCCAATTGGAGCTAACCCCAGAAGGAACCATAGATTGGCAAGCTTTAACTACTAGTGTGGCTGAAAACACTCGTTTAGTCTTAATTCAGCGCTCTTGTGGCTATTCTTGGCGTCCTAGTTTATCAATTGCCGATATTGAAAAAATCGTCCACTTAGTCAAACAGCAAAACCCGAATACCGTTTGCTTTGTAGATAACTGCTACGGCGAATTCATTGAAACCAGAGAACCCACAACTGTAGGTGCTGATTTAATGGCGGGATCGCTGATTAAAAATCCTGGTGGCACCATTGTCAGCGCTGGCGGTTATGTCGCCGGTCGCGCCGACTTGGTAGAAGCAGCCGCCTGTCGCCTTACGGCTCCCGGTATCGGTAGTTATGGCGGTGCTACTTTTGACCAAAATCGCCTGCTGTTCCAAGGTTTATTTCTAGCGCCGCAGATGGTAGGAGAGGCAATGAAAGGGACTTATCTTACTGGTTATGTGTTTGATAAACTCGGTTATCCAGTCAATCCCCCTCCCTTGGCTCCCCGTGGGGATGTAATTCAAGCAATTAAACTCGGCTCTGCCGAAAAGCTAATTGCTTTCTGTAAAGCCATACAACAGCATTCTCCGATCGGTTCCTACTTAGACCCCGTTCCAGATGATATGCCAGGGTATGAGAGCCAGGTAGTTATGGCTGGGGGGACATTTATTGAAGGGAGTACTTTGGAATTATCAGCAGATGGGCCAATGCGATCGCCGTATGTAGTTTATTGCCAGGGTGGGACTCATTGGACTCATGTAGCGATCGCCCTGGAAGCTGCGATCGATGCAGTTGGCAGTAATGGTTATTGAGAAGGCAGGAGGCAGGAGGCAGAGGGCAGAAGGGAAACCCCATAAATAAATGCCAACGTATTTTAGAAGATTTGTTCGCTAGACAGGAGAACGACTAGTAATGAGCGATCGCTACACCACCACTGCTGCACGTCTCAATATTTACACCCAAGGTCAAGGATTCCCAATTTTGGGCTTACATGGTCATCCTGGTACTGGTCATAGTCTTTCTGTCTTTACCAATCATTTATCAAAACGCTACAAAACTTTTGCCCCGGATTTACGGGGATACGGCAAAAGTCGCTACAACGGCAATTTTGACATGAATGACCATTTGACTGATTTAGAAGCACTGCTAGACCGTTTGCAGATTGAAAAGTGCCTAGTATTGGGATGGTCACTTGGTGGCATTTTGGCAATGGAGATGGCATTACGTTTGCCAGAGCGCGTTACTGGGCTGATTTTAGTGGCGACAGCTGCAAAACCCCGTGGCAGTCATCCTCCGATTACTTGGCAAGATAATTTATATACTGGCATTGCTGCGCTATTAAACTATATAAAACCGAGTTGGCAATGGAATATTGAAACTTTTGGTAAGCGATCGCTTTTCCGTTATCTAATTCAACAACATACATCTACTAGTTACAATTACATCGCCAAGGAAGCAGTACCAGCTTATTTGCAAACCTCTCCAGCTGCTACTCGCGCCCTCTATAGTGCAATTCAATCAGGATACAATCGGCTTCTAGATTTAGAACAAATACAATGTCCTAGTCTAGTACTTGCTGGCGAACAAGACCGTCACATCACATCTGATTCCAGCTTACAAACTGCTCAACACCTCAACAATTCTCAGTGGCACTGCTATCCCAACACCGCCCATCTTTTTCCGTGGGAAGTTCCCCAGTTGGTGCTGAATGATATTGACCATTGGCTCGAAGAACATCCGCAGGTAATTCGTAATTCGTAATTCGTAATTAAACTGAGAGTCACAAGAATTGACTATAAAAGGTTTAGCCGTTACAGGTGGGGTCTAAATCTTCACCCGTAATGTAATTACGAATTACGAGTTATTAATAGTCAAAAATAGTGAAAAAATTTTGACTATTGACGAAGAAATGGAGAAGGAAGATGTGGTGACGCAATGAGTGAAAAAGACGTAATAACCCCCGTAAAAGAATTTTCTGTGTCTTTATATCTTTACGTCTTTGCATCAGAGCCTCCTTTTCATTCTCTGGCCTAACTTAAATTTGACCGCCAAAGGCAGGCTGTACTTTGCGGTCAAATCTTTCCCCCAAGTCGTCAGCAATTGTTAAGTTACTAGGTTTGCAACGCTTGACATTCACAATAATTCCCTGCGCTCCTTCAAGCTCTAAATCTTCTATGTATCCTTTACTTGCTAATGTTGCATCAGAAGAATTTAGAAATGGCCCGAAGTAATACGTGCAACGGGGATTCTGCGTCACAATCTCTACCCACCAAGCCAAGCCGAGGTAGTCGAATGTGTTAATTAACACTTCCTTGAGGTTATGCCAAATGGTTTTCATGGTTTTCGCTGATTTATAAACGTCTACAGGGTGTTAAACGATAGGGTACTTTATTATCTTTTACATTTCTTTATACTCTGTTACTGTTATTTTTTCAAAGAGATTTTTTGCAATTTATCTAAGTGCAGCGTATTTAGCGATCGCTGGCGATAAATCTCATAAAGCGCCATACCTGCGGCTACAGAAGCATTCAGGCTGGGAGTCTTACCCTGTAGAGGAATCGATACTAAAAAATCACAGGAGCGTTGAGTCAACATACCCAGACCTTCACCTTCTGAACCGATTACCAAAACGATGGGGCCAGTGAAATTGACTGTATGTAAAGGTTCGCTGCCACTTGCAGCAGTACCATAAATCCAAAAGCCAGCTTCCTTTAATTCTTCTAAGGAGCGGCTGAGGTTGACAACTCTAGCTACAGCAAAATTTTCTAAAGCGCCTGCTGCCACTTTCATGACCGTGGAAGTGATCCCAGATGCCCTTCTTTGGGGAATTACCAATCCTTGAGCGCCTATTGCTTCAGCTGTGCGAATAATTGCTCCTAAGTTGTGGGGATCGGTAATTCCGTCAGCCACGACAATTACAGCATCAGTTACAGATTTGCACTGCTCAATTAGATCGGCCAATTCCATGTAAGCGTAGGGAGCAATTTGTGCTGCCACACCTTGGTGATTAGCGCCGTTGGTGAGATAGTCTAAACGTTTGGGTTCAACCTCATCGATAACTGTGCCATTTTCCTTTGCTTGCAAAAGGAAATGGTGAAAGCTGGGATCGTACCGCAGACGGGTAGTAATCCACAGACGATTGAGATTGCGCTGATTTTGCAATGCACTCAATACTGGATGGCGACCGTAGATGAGATCGTTATCTTCTTCTGTCGGTGTAGATACAGACGGCTGGGAGAAGTTGCTATTTCGTTGTCGCGAGTTCCCATAACTGGGGTTGCTATCTATTTTCTTGGGATTGCGATTCGGATTAACAACAGAGATGGTGTTGCCATCTACTTTTCTGGGGTTGTGAGTTGGATTCGCACCAGAAATAGGGTTACTATCTACTTTTCTGGGGTTGTGAGTTGGATTCGCACCAGAGATAGGGTTACTATCTACTTTTCTGGGCTTGCGAGTCGGATTCGCACCAGAGATGGGGTTGCTATCTATTTTCCTGGGATTGCGAGCCGGATTAGTAACAACACGTTTACCTTTAATTTTTACGGGTTGTCCACGATTTGGTTCGTTTGAAGTATTGACTTTTCTGGGTTTATCCTGCATTTGAGTTATGAATATAGCGTATGGTTGCTCGTTCCGATTACCTCAATTTTTTGAACCTAATCTAGTGTTATGGCTACTGCGAAATTGAGTTTTCACTCTTTTTCTAGATGAAGTATTTGCAACAGTTCGGTTAGACGTTGGTAATCGGTGATATATAAGTAGCCTATTAAAGTTTCTAGACTAGTTGCCTGTTGATAAATTTCGGGATTAAGTCGCTTAGGGCGTCCTGTTGCGGCGTTTCTACCCCGTCGGACAATTTCTAATTCGGTATCCCTGAGATGAGGAATCAGCGATCGCAAATGTAGCGCTTGTGTTTCTGCTCTTACCTGCTCCACTACCAGACGATGGTAAATTCCTGACCGCTGCAATGGCAGCAGATAGAACATTCTAACATACAACTCATAAATTGCATCCCCTAAATATGCTAAAGCACTAGGAGAAATTTGTTGCACTTGCGAGAGGGAAATCTGTTGGAATGGCCCTGTGGTTGCCAAGAGTGCTTCAGTCCAAGACAAGCTCTGTTTGGGAGTTTCATCTTGTCCATCTAATAGCTCTTCCTCCTGTGACTTCACAAATAAATCATTCCTTGACGGGCTACATTTGGCAGGCATTCTTGGCAAAGACTGATTTTTCTGAAGTATGCCGTGATAGTATACTTAGCATAATCAATACTATCAAAATTACTTCCTAATTTCATCTTTTTGATTGAGAGTTGGCATTTAAAATCACCCTGATGTCAACATCTATAAACCAAATTTCGCCTACTTGTTGTGGTCTGCGCCTAAGATAGGGTAAAATTTTAACATCAACTTCACCCTTCTACTTGGTAGCATTGCCATACTTACTGAGTAAACGACAACTTTTAACTATACAGCATCAAGTCAAGTCTATCTATAAACAAATCTGCTGGCTTTGTATTTCTTACAACAAATATCTCAGACTTGATTATTTATTCAATATTCTACCCAACGATTACATACCCAATAGAGACCCAATTTATTGGGTCTCTATATCTTTAATTATTACTCAACTTTAAACATAATAGCTCAACTGGCTTTATGCCTCTCCCACAAGGAGAGAGGTTTTCTGCCAGAAGTTTTAAAAATTAAGCTATCCGATTTTGAATTTGGATAGCTAAATTTACCTCTCAGATCGAGCAATCAAGACTACTTGACGTTTTCTAGAGCGTCTTCAACTGATTTTTGCAGGGAGAGAAACTTCTCTAGGCGAACAAGCTTGACCGTTTGAGTTACGCGGGCATTCGTGACAATTTGCAAAGTGCCATCGGCAGTTTGAGCCTGCTTGGCTAGCTGCACCAGAGCGCCCAAGCCAGAGCTATCAACAAAGTCAATTTGTGAGAGATCCAAAATAATGTGCTTAGGGCCCTCGTCTATCTTGCTGCCAAGTGTCTTGCGAAATGTCGGCTCAGAAAAAGCATCTAACAAACCTGTGAGGCGGAATAGCTGACAGTTATCCCGGACTTCACGAGTGCCCCTCAGGCTAACGGTTAGATTCAGTGGCTCAGCAATAATTCCCTCCTCATGAGTTAAAGTGAACGCTCAAGTATAAATGGTTTTTGAGCAAGTTGTCTACAATCTGTTGAAATAGGGGATTGGGGATTAGGGATTAGGGATTAGGAAATTTCTTTCCTCTATAACCCAGTACCCAGTACCCAGTACCCAGTCCCCATTCCCTATTTTTACCTCACCTCTGCCACGGCTTGACGTGCTGTTCGCATGGCTTGAACAAATTGCTCAAACAAGTAATCAGCATCGTGTGGGCCAGGACTAGCTTCTGGGTGATACTGTACGGAGAATACAGGTAGAGATTTGTGCCGTACTCCGGCAATGGTGCGATCGTTTAAGTTTAGGTGGCTAATTTCTACAACTGTCGTAGGTAAAGAATCTGGGTCAATTGCAAAACTATGGTTTTGGCTGGTAATTTCTACTCGTTGTTGTAAACCGGCAGGCTGATTCAAACCACGATGACCAAATTTGAGTTTATAGGTTTCTGCTCCTAGTGCATGACCTAAAATTTGGTGTCCCATACAAATACCAAAGATGGGTTTTTCACTTAACAGGAGTGCTTTGGCAGTTGCAATCCCTTCAGTGACGGCAGCAGGGTCGCCAGGCCCATTAGAAAGAAACACACCATCTGGATTGTATTTGAGAATTTCTTCTGGTGGTGTATCAGCAGGTACAACAATTACCCGGCAACCATAACTGACTAAGCGACGTAAAATATTGCGTTTAACGCCAAAGTCAAGAGCAACAACGGTAAAGGCTTCCCCAAGATTTTCCCCAGCCTCCGAGTTAAATTCCCAAGCTGGAATTGTGGGATCGGACCATTCATAAGCCGTTGAGGTGGTGACTTCACTAACCAGATTCAATCCTGCCATGTTGGGGGCTGCTAGTACCTGCTCTAGCAATTCCGCTTCATCGAGAATGGTTGTAGAAATGCCACCGTTCATCGCTCCGAACATCCGAATTTTGCGGGTGAGGGCGCGGGTATCGATGCCGTAAATCCCTGGTATTTGGTTTTGTTTGAGGTAGTCAGGTAAAGATTGTGTCGATCGCCAGTTACTCGGACGGTGACAAATATTCCGGGCGATCGCACCCCGCACTTGGGGACCATCTGATTCTTCATCTTCGAGATTGACGCCAGTATTCCCCAATTCAGGATAGGTAAAAATCACAATTTGACCCCGGTAACTAGGGTCAGTCAGAACTTCTTGATAGCCTGTCATGCCAGTGTTGAACACCACTTCTCCGATCGCGGTTCCCGTCGCACCGAAAGACCAACCGCGATAAGTGGTTCCATCTGCAAGGACAAGTAAAGCTGGTATTGAGTCAGTCAGGGGCATAGGTGATAGGATTGGGGATTGGGCATGGGGCATTGAAAAGAGGCAGAGGGGCGGGGTGCGGGCGGCAGAGGGGAAAACTCTTATCCCTGTTCCCTGCTCCCTATTCCTTAATACTGCGATTGTTAATTATCCCATGAGTTGAGCAATTGGGAGTTTTTAAGATAGTTAATTAAAATTAAAAGGGAATTAAAGTAGCGGGAGTGGATTTGGCAAAGCTTGGGCAGTTAAAATTAATTATGCTTCAGTCTTTTTTATCCCGTGCAACCCTAATTTTTGTATCAAGCACTCTAGCGGTTTTGTGCGTTGCCTGTAGTGAAGACAAACTGAACACCGCTACTGGTGGCGATGAGCAACCTATGCCAATTGGGGATCTAGCACCAGTCCAGCCTAGCGTTAAACCAGTAAGACCAGCAGCTAGCCCAGAAGCGCAGCCGCTAGATCCGTTTGAAAGTGAACCAAGTCTTTTTGAGATGGGACGAGACAAAGCTGTTGGCGCTTGGAGTATCAGCCAATCGGCTCAATCTCCAGATGATTGGAAATTGGTGGCGAGTCAGTACCAGGATGCGATCGCGCTGATGCAAAAAATACGGCGACAAAGCCCAGAATTTGCGATCGCTCAAACCAAAATTACGGAATATCGCCGCCAAGTTAAATATGCCCAACAGCAAGCTAATCCTCGCCCTGTTGCAGTTAGAGAACCTCAGAAAATAGTCGTTGTTGTTCCTCAAAGAGAAACCACACCAAAGTTCACTTTACCTCCACGAGAAACAAAACCGTTATCACCAGCGCCAGCTTTGCCTTCATCAGCAGTGGTGATTCCCGATGAAGCAGTATTTACAGCGCCGATAAAAAGACGAATTGGTGGTACGCCAATTGTGGAAGTTACTTTCAATGGCCAGCAACAATTTGAGATGATTGTGGATACAGGAGCAAGTGGCACTGTCATTACCCAAGAGATGGCTAATGCTTTGGGAATCGTCACAGTGGGAAAAGCCAAGGCAAATACCGCCAGTTCCAGAGCTGTAGAATTTCCTGTGGGGTATGTTAATTCGATGGCCGTTGGCGGGGTAGTAGTGAATAGAGTAGCAGTAGCGATCGCAGGTGCGGAACTAGAAACTGGACTTTTAGGACATGACTTTTTTGGTAACTACGATGTCACCATTAAGCGTAATGTGGTAGAGTTTCGTCCGCAATTGCGATCGCAAATCAATTCCCCAGAAACTCAACTAACTGCTCCAACTTCGTCCAAGCAGCCCCACTTTGTAGGATATCCTTAGCGATTTTAATACCCTCGGCGTGATCGAGGAATGCGATTTTACCCGCGACTTGCAGCGCCAACGACGCATTCAACGCTACTGCGTCCTGTTGCGCCTGAGTTCCCTTACCTTGGAGTACAGCCTTGAGAATCTCCGCATTCTCTTGGACATCTCCACCCCGAAGCATACCTATGGAAGCAGGGGTTAAATCTAAATCTAGGGGATTAATAGTAGTTAACTGCACTTCTCCGTCTGATAACACTGCCAAGTCAGTTTCATCTCCTAACCCAGCCTCATCAAGTTTTTCTCGCCCGTGCAGCACAATCGCCTTTTCCTTACCCAAATTCTGTAAAGCTTCGGCAA
The DNA here is from genome assembly GCF_034530895.1 of Nostoc sp. DedQUE08. Taxonomy (NCBI): domain Bacteria; kingdom Bacillati; phylum Cyanobacteriota; class Cyanophyceae; order Nostocales; family Nostocaceae; genus Nostoc; species Nostoc sp. DedQUE08. Next base: position 58,970 of record NZ_JAVRCD010000021.1, on the reverse strand, counting down.
CAGTTGCCAAAAGTTTGGGAGTAAATAAGCCCACCACTTGCCCAGTTGGACGCAAGGGATTTACTAACGGCCCGAGCAAATTAAAAATTGTTCGCACCTTCAAAGTCCGCCGTAATGAGGCAACCGCCTTGAGTGCTGGATGCCAACCAGCGGCAAACAAGAAAGTGATCCCAACTTCTTGTAGTGCTGCTTGTACTTTTTCACTAGAGGCACTTAAGTTTACACCCAAGGCTTCCAATACATCTGCACTTCCCGTAAGACTTGAGGCTGAACGATTGCCATGTTTGGCGACAGGTACGCCAGATGCAGCAGCAACAAAAGCAACTGCTGTAGAAATATTAAAGGTTGATGAACCATCTCCACCAGTGCCACAGGTATCTATTACAGTGCTGAGTGGTGTTAGCGGTAGCGGGGCGTTTAGCCCGTGCTGAGTGCTGAGTGGGGAACATTGAGATTGTAATACTTCAGCCATGCCGGTCAACTCGTCGGCAGAAATGCCTCTAAAGTTCAGTGCTGTTAAAATTGCTCCCGATAACTCTGGGGGAACTGCTTCACTGAGCCAACCCTTCATCAATTCAGCAGATTGAGTACGAGACAATGATTGTCCATCTATTAGTTGTTGCAACAGAATATACCAGCTAACAGAGGATTCTTGAGCAGGGATTGGGGAAGTTGTCATAGCTAAGGTTTTTGTAGGTATGGGAGCCATCCTACCGAAAAATGAGAAATTAGCAGCCAAGGTTGGGAAACTAAAATCCCAACCTTTTGCTGTTGTTAGGAGTTGACATTTAAGCAATTACTTATGTATTCTATAAATAGTTAAGCGTTTGCTTAAATACATGGTTAATAGGAATGAGTAGACCTGCTGCCAGTGCCGATGTTTTTGTGGCGATCGCAGATCCCACACGCAGGGCGCTACTGGATCTGTTACGTAATGGTGAGCAACCAGTCAAAGAACTAGCCCAGCCATTTGCCATGAGCTTGCCAGCGATTTCTCAGCACTTACAGATTCTTTGCGAAGCAGGCTTAGTACAAATGCGAAAAGCAGGGCGACAGCGTTTCTATCGGCTAAACCCGGAGCCATTGAAACAGATATCAGAATGGATTGCTCATTACGAGCAGTTTTGGCAAGAAAAACTCGATGCCCTTGGCAATTATTTGGAGGAAAATTGATGCTCCGATTAAATATGGAAGTGTTTTATCCCTATCCTCCCCAACGGGTTTGGCAGGTACTCACTAACCGTCAGGCATTGGCAGTATGGTTAATGGAAAACGACTTTGAGCCGCGTTTGGGACACAAATTCCGATTTGTGCATTCGACACTGCCGGGGTTGGAGGGAGACATAGACTGTCAGGTAATTGAACTTGATGAGCCAAGACGGCTAGCGTTCACTTGGCAAGACAGTATGATGTGCCAGCCTTCAGTTGTTACCTGGACAATCCAGCCTGTAGTTGGGGGTACAAAACTTTTACTCGAACATAAAGGTTTGATTCAAAAAGCCATCAAGCTCAATGAACCAATGGAACTTTCCCAACCGTGGCAAGGCAAATTTATGCATGAGTCCAAGGCAGGGATGCAGACAGTAATACCAAATAATCGCAGCTCTGTATTCTCATCAATACCCGTTGGTAGATATGAGGCATTAGATAGTATCGTTCTTAGTTATTTTCTCAATGGTGGATGGAACTATAGTTTGCATGAAAAGCTACCGCAAATCTTGGTCAAAGATTGCAGTAGTTAAAGCGTAAATTCACATATTGCACGCCAAGAATTACATTTAAATTTAAAGCTTGGCAACATTATCATTTGTGGTTAGACGAGTATTAGCCAAGCCACATTAAATTGATATTTTGGAAAATCAAATATGAATAAACAGACTTTTGTTGACACAGAAGCTGAAACATGGTTTGAGTTTCAGCCTGTTCTAGGTACGAAATTATTGCCATTAGCTGAAACAGTATCAAAAGCGCACTGAAAATCACCAAACCTAAATCCCCTCTAACCCCCTTAAAAAGGGGGAAATCCTAAAAGCCCCTTTTTTAAGGGGGTTGGGGAATCTCTTGTGCAGAAGTCCTAAATTAATATTTTATCTTTTTTGGAGATATCAAATATGAGTTATCAGACTCAAATCAGCATTCCAATGATTATTCAACAATCAGAAAGAGGAGAGCAAGCATTAGATATTTATTCACGCTTACTTGCAGAACGAATTATATTTTTGCGAAATGAAGTTACAGACGAGACAGCTAACCTTATCGTTGCACAAATTCTATTTCTTGATGCTGAAAATCCAGAGCAAGATATCACATTGTATATTAATAGTCCTGGAGGTTCGGTGACAGCAGGAATGGCTATTTACGATGCCATGAATCAAATTCGTTCAGAAGTATGTACTGTATGCATTGGCATTGCTGCTTCAATGGGATCGTTCTTGCTTGCTGCTGGAAGTAAGGGTAAAAGATATGCTCTACCAAATGCTCGAATTATGATTCATCAACCATTAGGAGGTGTTCAGGGAAAAGTATCTGATATTGAAATTGCAGCCAAAGAAATTTTGTATTTCCGTCAATTGATGAACAAAATACTCGCTGCTAATACAGGTAAATCGCCAGAGCAGATTCAACTGGACTCTGAACGAGACTTTTTCATGAGTCCTGAAGAAGCAAAAACTTACGGTTTAATTGACAGTATCATCTTGAAAACATCTGCATCTATTTAATCTGCAAACAATTCTAATCTCGACAAACAGTAATGGATGGAAACCAAAATGAAAATACTTATCATTGGTGGCACAAATTTTATTGGCCCTCCTCTAGTCCGTCAACTGATTACAATGGGTCATGAAGTGAGCGTATTTCATCGGGAAAAACTACAACTAACTTACCACCTGATGTGCATGAAATTTTGGGCGATCGCTCCCATCTTTTGGAGATGAAAAGCAAGTTTAGGCAACTTTCGCCTGAAGTTGTGGTAGATATGATTGCCTATAACGAACAAGATGCACTAACTCTGATGAACACATTTGAAGGTATTGCCCAGCGTGTTGTTGCGATTAGCAGTATAGATGTGTATCGTGCATACGATGTGCTTTGGGGTAAGGAATCTGATGTTGTGCCTGTACCACTTACCGAAGGTTCGCCCCTGCGCCAACAACTTTATCCATACCGGGAAATGCCCTCTAGACCGATCGCTGTGCCAATTGATTATGAAAAGATTTTGGTGGAGCGGGTGGTGATGTCATCCAACTTACCCGGAACGATTATACGCTTGCCAATGGTATATGGTTCCAGAGATTTTCGACATCGCCTGTATTCCTATCTTCGGCGAATGGATGATAACCGTCCTGCGATTGTTTTGGAAGACAGTATCGCTCGATGGCGTGGCTCTTACGGCTATGTAGAGAATGTAGCGTATGCGATCGCACTAACAGCAACAAACGAACGCGCAACAGGTCGCATTTATCATATCGCTGATGTAGAAGCACTTACCGAAGCTCAACGCATCACCAAAATCGGGAAAATAGCAGGATGGCAGGGTAAAGTTGTTATCGTACCCAAAAGCCAGTTAGCATCAGAGTGGAAATTGCCTGTCAATACACAGCAAGATTGGTTTGTAGACTCAACTCGTATCCGTCAAGAGTTGGGATATAAGGAAATTGTGCCGTTAGATGAAGCATTGCGGCAAACCATTGATTGGGAACGAACTCATTCACCTCAAGAACCGCAGAAGTTTGCAGTCCCGTGGTTGCTGGACTATGCAATAGAAGATGTGATTTTGTCTAAATTCCCTTGAACTTCATAGTTAGTAATAAATAGCTCTTTTCCTTTAGCTGCACCACTTTGTTTATAGTTATTCATGCCGTACTGTAATTCCCACTCTGAAATATTAGCCCATTGAAAATTTTCTAAAATTTGCGTTGAGTTGTCGTAGGTAATTAGCCAGCGATGATGACATTGTTGCAAAAGTTCAGCAAACCTCTGATGTTCAAAAGAGGTGTGTAAGTCACCATCTTTACCGTATAGCTTTGATTTTGTAGCGCTAAAATATGGTGGATCTAAAAATAAAAATACATCTTCTCCTCCTGATTTTAATAGATGGCTGTAATCCAAATTAGTAATTTGGACATTTTCTGAGAGAATATTTTCTAACTTTTCTAGCCGTTCTATTGAAGAATCAGTAAATCTTTTATAGAAAGCTTGTTCAGAAAAACCACCTGATTCTACGGTTCCAGAAAAAGTAATTCTATTGAGGACGAAAAAACGAACGGCTCTTTCTAAATCAGATAATTTATTGACATCTACACTAGTCAATTCTGAAAACAATAATTTGCCATCTGTAGACTTTACTTTAATATGGCGAATTTCTTTAACTAACTGAGCGATATCAGATTGGGCTAATTTCCAGAATAAGAAGAGTTCACGGTTTAAATCGTTAATCCAAATTTTGAGATCGGGAAACTTTTGTCTTAAATAAATGAATACAGAACCACCACCCACAAAAGGTTCTCGAAATTCCGAAAAGCTTTCTGGCAAATATTCAACTATTTGATTTATTGCTTTTGATTTACCACCAGGATATCGGAGAGAGCTTTTGAGCATAATTAGAAATCGTCACACTTGGGGTAATAACAAACGTCGAAAGCCCTCTTGCTCAAAATGACGATTAGTGGTTAACGCCTTGGTGACACCACGCTGACGCATCAATACTTTCACTGTCTGCTCCTGTAGCGTAACCAAGTTTAATGCTTCCAGCATGACTTCGGAAACGTTGACGAGCGGCTTCTTTTTCTGTTTCAGTTTGCGACTTTTCACGTCTTGGAGAACCATACTGCTGTTCTATGGAAGTAGCTACCAATTCTGCAAGAGATACGCCTGCAATCTCGGCTTGCTGTTGCAATGCTGCGTAGACTTCATCACTTAATTCCAAGCTTAAAACCTGACTCACCGCACTACACCTCAGCTAGTATATGTAATTATGGATGTGATACTAGCTTAGTTTATTGACAACGCATAACCTTTTAATTCTAACGAGCGTCGGGATATTGACAAAAAATTACGTATGCTTAATATAAGCTAGCTAAATAAATTTAATTTTTGAGCTAATTAAATGTTGCATTTTCGTAAAAGTCTGTTACATTACTTTACAGACAGTGATAACTGTTACAACATAAAAGCTCGGAGTATTTTTTATGGCAGACGTTAAGAAGACTACGCCTTCGGTTTCAGAAGATCCTAATGCTTTGCGCTGGGGCTTCACTCCTCAGAGCGAAAACTGGAACGGTCGTTTTGCAATGATCGGTTTTATATCTGCTGTTGCGCTTGAAGTGTTTTCTGGTCAAGGGATTTTACACTTCTGGGGTATCCTTTAGATTTAAAGGTTTTTAGCTTCATTAGATTATGAGGCAAGGCGGGGATTAGTAAAATTGTCTACCTTGCCTCGTAATCTCAAGAATTAGAAAACTCGCCAGCAACTACCGTGATGAGCGAAATATTACACGACCGGGGGATTCTTCTTGATTGATTCGCGCATAAACTCGAAGACAAGTTAAGACTTCGCCAGGAATACCGCCACAGTCTAGTTGTAAGTCATCCTTGGATGAAGCACAGATATCTGCATAAAGTCCCGATAATTGGCGAATTCGCACTTCATTACCTGCATTAATAGCTTCATCAGCGACTTTCTTCAAAATGCGCCGTGATTCATGTTGTAGCTTTCCCCACCAAGAATAGCGTTCAGCCGGTGGTACAAATACTAGGGAATGTATCGCTTCGTCCATATCAATCCAAGCACGAAGAATTGATAGGGGATCGGTATTTTTCTCTGCTTTTTGAGTGCGTTGGAAGCGATCGCTTAAAGCATCAATATATTGATCGCGCTGTTCTGGTTTGGAGTGTAAGGAAATGACATCGAAGCTAAAAACGCTCTTTAAAGCATGATGTAAATCTGGGTCTATTTCGATAAAATTCATATATAAAAATAGAAATGCTGCTGGTAAATCGGATGCATTACCTTGGGGAATTTTAGAATTTGAAAGTGCTTGTTGATACAAGCTCAATCCCTGAGCTTGAACAGTACCAGTAAGTCCGGGGTAGATAATTTCGTCGCGGATAAAGGGAAGTTGAAAAAGATTAGAATTATCTGCGATCGCACCAACTTCTTGAGCTAAATCCAAGGTGCGCTGTCGCCAAGTTGCAGCTAAATCCTCTGGGACTCGCAGCAGTTTGCGTTGAATCTCATTCCACAAATCAGAGTCTGTTTGGCTTTGCAGTTGGGAATTACCCAAATAATAACTAAGTTCTGAGTCAGAATCGAAAGCTTCTCGGAGATGACTTAGTTTTAACTCATCTGGCGCATCTTCCCAACCAGTATTTTGCTGTGGCGGTGCAGGTTGTAACAGACTATGAAGTTCTTGCAGCACCTCATCACATATTTTAGATCCTGGATCTAGTGGAAATTCGGCGCGAGCCTGATTTAAACTAGCCTCTAGTCCATACAAACTAAACCGCAGTAATTGGGCTAACTCCGAGTTTTCTATCTCTAATAATTGACGCAAGTGCTGCATGAATCTCACCTCCAAAGCGAATAAAACTTGGCAAACCTCTGCGCCCCTTTGCGTTTACTCCGCGCCCCTTTGCGTTTAAAAATCTTAATTTTTTTTAACGCAGAGGAACCCAAAGGTTAACGCAGAGGAACGCAGAGGTTTAATGTATGCCGCAAAAGGGATCGCGTTCTTTATCAACTTCATTAGGTTGCAATTCTAATTCAGCACGGTAAACACATCCTTCTTCTTTGAGGCATTCTTGATTTTGTGATGTCCAGTAAGGGACTTCACCGGCGTGCATTCTTAGAATACCTCGATCGTCGAGAGTTACACGATATTGGCAAGGATAATCTGTGGTTACATCTGGTTTGCTGAGTGCGCCAATTCTTATCCATTTTTTGCTGTTGGTTTCGGCATCTGTTTGATAAACATAGAAGGTGTGCTGGCCAGTTTGTGGGAATGGAGGTAAGGGATTACTAATTAACCCAATTCCTGGTTGCGTCACCCCATCGCGCAAATAATGAAATTTGTGAAACGTTTTACTACCATCATTTCCGACTTCAAATACAAGATGATAGGCATCTGGTTGATCGACAGTTGCTGACTCAATCACGTTAACGGCAATATCACCATCATTTAAATTTTTATTGAAGCCTTCCACAGCGATATTCCAGTTCAATTTACCATCAGCAAATAGCGCTGAAGTTTCTGAAACTACCGATTCTAAATCAATACCAGAAATATCAATCAAATAATGGGGATTTCCTTGACAAAGCAATACGTTAAATTCGAGGGTTTGGTCAATCTCAAACTGGACTTTGATTTTTTTCAGAAATTCTACTTCTGGCATTTCCAGTTGATTCATGAGGTTTTTGCCGTCAAAGCTTCCCCATAGTCGTAAATCTCCCTCTTCGTAATCTTGACGGTAGATAATGTTAGTTAATTGTATGCCTTGCCAATGAGTACGAACTTTAGCAACAGTTTCCCAAGGTGCGAGTTGATAGAGTTCTTGTCCGGCTTTGAATATAGTTAGTAAATCGTTGCTTTGGGTTTTGCGTTTGAAATTGCAAGGCAAATAATAAAATAGATTTTTGACATCAATTTCTAGCTGGTTGGCCCCCTTACGCAGCAAGCTTTTAGACTCTTCTGGATCGAATCTCAATCTTCGTAGCTTTTCGGCATAGCAAGCACCGGCGGAGGTGGCTAGCTTAGTAAATTCCAACACAAAAGTAATCCGTTCTGGATTCCAGACAAAATATGGAGATTTACTAAATTCTTGGTAGATTTGGCGCTGCACTATGTCTAAATTACAAGTTTTACCAGACAAAATTAACCAATCAACTTTTTGGGAATTCCAAGAATCTTTGGTGAGATCGTCGGGACGCAAACGACTTTCCATTAATCCTTTGGCAATTCCGATCGCTTCTTTAATTCCCGAAGCGGCGGCTCGTTCAAATTGTTGATTATCTAAGGTGACGCAGATGTTATTTGGATCTTTTACTTGCAATTTAATGGCGCTTTGGTTAAGCAATTCGGAAATTTGCTGCTCAGAAAGTGTAAAGGTTAATAGAGAATTCTCTATTGGTGGCTTTTGCCCAAGTTTAAGTTTGGCTGCTTCTGCATAATCCCAGAGAATATAAAAGGATTGCAGACGTTGAGGTGCTTGTTGCCAACGAGTCGGTAATACTTTCTCGGCTGTATCTAGAGCATCTTTGTAAGCAATATCGCCTTCTGGATTCTCTTTATCTAGACATTTTAAAAGACTGCCAGTTTTGAATTTGCCTTGTTCTAAAAAGCGCTCGTTTAACTCCGAGTTAATTAAATCTTCTAGCTTTTCGTTTTCAATATCGCCTATTGTGACTGCTGTCAATAAATAATCGGCGATCGCAACTTTTAATAATCTAAAAATTCGCAATGTAATTAACTCACCACCTAGCTGTAAATGACCAGATGAACCTAATAATTTGGGGGTAAGTTTATAGTAACGTCCTCCTAAACCCCGGTCTTCATAATCAGCAAAAGCTGGGGTTTTATCTTCTAGAGTCAGTTCAATTAAAGCTAAATCTGTAGTTCCGCCGCCAATATCCAAGACGAGAACATTTTGTGACCATTTGTTTCCTGCTTGGCGACAACGGGTTTTGAATGACTCGATGCCAATGTTGAGATTACCACCAAATTCTCGCCATAAAAAGAATATCGCCACAGAAACGGCTTCATCATAAGCAGTTTGCACATCGTCGATCCCTAACTGCTCAACTAATTCTCTAACTTCCTTACGAACAACTGGTGGGGCGACTGTTGGGTAAGTGACAACTGCTGTTAAAAAATCTCCTTCCGAAAATCTGCGTCGTGCGTGTTGGCGGTAGTCTTCAGTTAACTCGATTAAATGTGCCCAAGCAGATTGGATTAACTGGTTAGCGGTAATTGTTTCTTCTTCGCCATCCAAAATAACTGAAAACGATCGCTCCTGGCCAAAATAGCGTTTGGGTGAATGGTGAAACCTGCTGATAATTTCCTTTAAAGAACCGCTTGTACCTTGAGCGATCGCTTTTTTTCGGTTATCTCTAGCTTCCCTTCCCATCCGTAGTTTTAAGTCTTCTAAGTGCGAAATTTCCGACTCGCTGGGAATTTCCGTATCGCGGCGATCGATATCCAGCACAACTGGGATCAGATTTTGCGACTCTAGGGTAGGGACGCGGAACACCTCATGATAGATTTGGTAAAGTTTTTTGCTGACAGCACGACGGAATCTCTCGCTGTTTCCTAAAGAAAGCTCAATTTGGCGAATTGCTTCCAAAAATCGCTCTTTATTATCACTTTCAAATACTTCACTCAATCGGCTGGGTTCTATCTCCAAATTTTTGCTAATTTCTATGATAAACTTTGCCCAATCATCAGTGCTGACATCCGGTAAAGCCACTGAGGCCGGAGAACTAAGCCATTGCGATAAGCGATCGCGCAACCGCATTTCTTGCTCTTTGGGTAAAATTTCTGCGATCGGTACTTCAATTGGATCGAAGAGTGTGACTGTCGAATTCGACGTACCAAAATCTAAAGCAAACCATCCCGGAAATCTTTTTTGTTGTTTCTCGCTTGGTTCGCGATCGCTATAGTTATTCAATTGGAAAGGGTTCATTATAATATTCACTTTCTGTTGTTTATTTTATAGCTGGCTAAAAACTGTAATGTTCTATCATAAAATTACAAATTTAGGTGATTTCCGACGAAGAAAATACCTGTGTTGGCGAGTTTCGACTTCTCGCAGAGAAGTCGAAACCAACGGCATCGGTATATTTATTCTTGTAAATCACCTTAGAGAATTTTTATGGTAAAAACTTTTAATTTTGGTCTTTAGCACTGGCTTTTTTATTTGGCACGATATCTACGCCTACGCTTTTATATGAAAGGATGTAGGCGTAGCTTAAACTAGGCATTGCTATGAAAATTACGGTAGTTACTAAGTTGATGTTGAAGACTCTTGCTCAGTTGCAAGTCTTACTTGTTCGATAGTTAAATCAAGTAACTGGGCAACCTCTTCCATCGACATACCACGAGCTAAGAACCGAGGTACAAGTTCAAGTTTTAGTTCTTCTCGTCCCTCTTGTTTAGCTTCTTGATAAACCCTAGTTTCTTCTAACTTAACTCCTAACATAGCCTCTACCTCTTCACGACTTAAGTTTGCGAATTTATAAACTGCAATTGTTGTGATTACATCTATTATCTCCTTCTTAGCCAAAACAGTTATCTGCTCTTGTTGCACCCGCTCAATTAAACGTTTCGCTTCCCGAACCATTTGAGTCTCTGAGGCAATAGTCAACTGCATCAAACTGATACCTACTTTGTACTCATCAGGACTACCTAACTCATCTAAATAAATTCGTTGTACTTGAGAACTGTTCAGTAACGATCTATGAATAGTGGTGTTTTCCGGTTCCAAGCTGCGAGACTGTAAAATAATTACCCCATACCAGTCATCGTAAAGCGACGGGTTACGATACATATACAGCATGGATTCTGAGAAAAAGCGATGGTACAGTAACTCATCCTTTTGGAATTGTACCTCAGCAAAAAAGATTATCTGAGATGCTGCATCTGGTGGAGGTAAAAATACCCCATCAATCCGAAATGTTGGTTCTTTAACTTCAACTGATTCAAAGCGATAGCTAGCAGCTTCAGGCGGTGGTTGTTCTACTAACTCGAAAAACAATTCTGGGGCACGCTTGAAAATTGTATAAAAAATCGCATCACGTCTCATAAATACATCCTCATATCTCAACGCGATCGCGTCATCTCAAATCTAAATCATCTGAGTAAGAAACAGCCGCAATTTCGGAAATAATCTGCAACCAAGTAGGAATTTGGATCTCAGATGGCAATTCCCCAGCCGCCAAATATCTTAGCAAACTTTCTTTTTTGGAAAGGTTTTGCAGACTCGGAATAATCTGATCCAAAATACCTTCTAGTTCGGAATTAATTTGCTGATTAACTTCGCTAACATACTGCACAAGATGGAGGCTGGCGCTAGCTGTAATTTCATCTCGCAGTCGCAGTACTAAAAGTTGGTGATTGCTCGATCTGGGTAAGCCTTGGCTTTTCTCTGGTGCCCAATCAAAGATTTGACCAACGTTGTGTTTATCGTCTTGACGTGCTAAAGGAAAAATAATTTCAGGTGCAACAGTTTTATCTTTACTAGTAATTTCCGAGATAATTGCTTCTTTCCATTCGTTAGGGTCGCATCCTAGTAATAATTTGTAAAAGAGATCGGCATCTTCAAAACCAAATTTTTCTTCGATTTCTTGTTCCATTTCTGGATGGAAAAATGCCTGCAATTGTTCGCGTTCTGGGGCGATAGAATTTGATAATTGATTTAACAAATCTACCACTGCTTGCTGGATGCGATCGCGGGCAAAATCTTCTACTTCTTTAACGGTTTTCTCAAATACTGGATAAAAATCATCGCTTTTAGTTGGAAGAGAAGTATTTACGCGGTTTCCCCGATCGAATAATTTCCCAGCTGCACCTTTAGATTCTGCCAGAGCGATCGCTCCATTATTGGCTTTGTTGAAGAGTAAAGTCCACTGGTTCCAATTGAGGATTCTAAAGGTGAGTTCGTCTTTTACTACATCGCTGACAACAACACCGCGTCGGTCTTTAAGTGGTTCTTTGCCGATATCTTTTTGGAAATTTCTGTAGATTTTATCTAAGCTTTCGACCACAAAGCGCAATTCGATAAAAGCCGGACTATCGCCTGTGGGGATACCTTGCTCGTGAATTTCATCTATGATGTCTTTTAAGTGATCTTGTTGCTGACTCACCACATCAGCAGCTCTTTTGGTATCTTCATACAGTTGCTTCAAACCATGAGTAGCTACGTGAGTTTGAATCAATTCCCGCAGCTTACTAAGTCCGCCATCTTGACTAAAGTAACCCAACTGTCTGCCCAAATAGCTACGGGTGTTAGATTCTATCAGATTTTTACTTAATAGCTCCCACTTCTCTTGTAGCCGTTTAGACCTGTCTAGGTAATCAGGATAGTCTAGGTTAGCTAAAAATTCTGGTGAACCAGCTTTGACTTTACTAGAACGTTTTGCTAATTCAGCCAGTCCCAACAGTGGCGACAGTAAAACGATGCGGTCTTTTTGGGTTGTAAATGCTGCTGCACCGTCAATGGTAGTTTGCAGAACTTTGAGTTTTTGGAGAACCGTTTCCTCTTCTAAATGACTATCTTCAATCAGATGATCGAGTTCTCTTTCACCACCCTCGCTGTCTAGAGGGAGTTGATCGAAGCGACCCACACCGACAAGAATTAAATCTTTCAGGTCTTGTCCCGGTCGCTGCTGCTGCATCATCGTGAAGATTTTATTGGCGCGATCGCTCCCAGGAGATTTACCATTTAGCAATACCAAAATTGTCTGTACTTCTGCCAATTCCCGCAATGACAAAAAGGTATCTCTAGCCCCAGAATTAGCAGCCCCCAATCCCGGAAAGTCGATGAGAATAAATTTACCTGCATCTGTAAAATCCCAAATTTCCCGTGAGATTTTCACATCGATATCGACGCGGCGGATCAGTGGGAAACTGTTTTGCAATAACTTTGTTGGTAGCCTCTGGGGTGGACTCGGTAATCTGATGTGCGCTGGGGGTAGATCCTCAAATTTCAGAGTTTGGATTGCCATTGGCTGCTCAACTAGCTGTAGCCCCTCGCGGGCGGTGATAGCATCAATTTGGTAGTGCCCACCACACATAACTTCCCCATAGGCTTGATAAGCCCGCAGGAATAATACCAACTCCCGGAGTAAATAACGTAGCTCCAAATTGTTACTACTATTCCACGCTTCTTCACACCAGCTAATAATATCTGTGCCAGAGTTGAGTTTCGATACTGGTATCGGAGGAAGCCCTGCTGCTGTGGTTCGTTTATTGGCTTCCCCTAGCATGAAGCGGAGACACTCGTGTACTCCCTCATGGGAAAGATACTCTACCGTAAAGTTACTTAATTGCGTCGTTGCAAAATCGTCTTGCGGAATAATATGTATGGCGGTAACATTACCTGTAGTAGGGTTTTCACTGACTGGTAAAGCATCTGCATATCCAATTAGACTGCCTAAAAGTAAGGTTTTTCCACTACTAAATTCTCCCATCACCCCAATTTTGACAGGCGAAGTTGCCAGGTCTACAGTTTTCTGGGCAGCCGATCGCAAACGCAGAAGACAGTCATCAAGACTAGCTGGAACCCAATCTTCTTGTTTAGAAGGGTACTGGGGCACAGAATCTATCTTTCGGAGGATGAATTCGCCGTACTCCTTAAAACGGCCCAGTTTATCTGGTTCCATAAAGTAGTTTCCGCCTAACATTAATTTCTGTGAGCTTTATAACATATAAAATGCGATTACCAGGCATTGTTACAACCAGTTGATATCACATTTAGCATTTCTCTCATTTAATTTGTGATTTTGGGATGAAGTATTTTGCATAGTCAAGACAATTTTGAAACATTGGATTTTGTTAGGAAAAATAAAAAAGAATACGTTCTTCAAAATCAAGGTTTACGAATGAGAGAAGTTAGCTTTTATACCACTAAATAATTGAAGACCGCTTAGTAAATATGTGGGTATTCAACCCTTTTATACACATGATTTAAGGAATAAGAGTTTTAGACAATTTTTACGTAAGTCCTTTATATGCAAGGTTTTTGGTGCTAACCCAAGGGTATTAGAATATAATTCACTACTACACAAGCCAAATCCGCCTAAGCAAAAATTTTTAAACCAATGGAGGTGGGTAAAGTTTCCTGTAGCCGCGATTTTTAGTCGCCAAGACTTGAAAGCATCCCAATTTGGCAAAAATAAAATCATCTGGGGATTCAATCAAGTGGTTATTCTGACTCTTGCTCAGATCCAAAACTAATGTTTAGCAGACACTCATTGGGAGACTAACAGGTATAGATTTCTACCAAATAAGAAGACCTCTCCTTAGTTGTACTAAGTGATAGAGGTCTTTGGAGTTATGTTATTTTGGCTAACAGTTTAAAAACTGCTTGTTATATCAGCCCATAACTGTTCTTTTACGCTTGAAGATGATCCCTAAACCACCCACTAACAGTGCGCCCATAATAGTAGAGGATTCGGGAACAACTTTAACCGTTGCTGCTATAACTTTGAAATCTGGGCCATTGTCGTTAGGAATACCAGGAATAAGCCCATTATTGTTAGAGCTAGTTAATCGCAGTGTTTGAGTAGTGATTCCATCTAAACTAATGCCTATGGAGCCAATATTGAAAGGCCCATTGTTAAGGATGGGGAAGACTTGAGTACTGATGTTATAGTCGGCTTTGGTGTAGTTTTGCCTCAAAATTTTGTAAGTCGCTATAACTTCATTATTTTCACCCAAAGCTTCCACCAATAAATCGCTATCGCCTGCAACTGAACCACCTGCTGTTCCACCACGCTCCCAAAAGAGGAAGGTATTCACGGGATTGGCGAAGGAGACTTCAATGCTGTCTGTATCTGCATTTTCTCGCGTCACCAGAATGCTATTTAGATTTAAGTTTCCCAAACTGTCAACAATGTCTTGAGCAGTTGGGTTTGGTTTTGAGGGGCCTTCTGGAAGCAGGGCGTCATCAGGAGTATTAGGGCCTCTTCCTGAATTCAGTACACCGAATACATTTCCATTTGGGAGAGTGTATGTATCATTTCGGAGAATCTTTGCTTTAGTGACAACTTCAAAGCTACTAATCGTTCTTCCACTAAATTCTACTGAATCCAACCGGATATCCCTTGTGGGATCGTTGAGTAAACTAGATGTAGGGTCGTTAGTCGGAGTAGCTGTGACATTAGTTTTAAACGAAAATTGGGTGAATGGTGCTGCCTGAGCATGAGCAGGTACTGTTAGTATTAGGGAAGCCACTGATATAGAAGCAGCACTTGTTGCGATCGCTATTGTCTTTGCAAAGATATTTGTCATTTGTATTTTCACCTTGGTAGACACCAAAAAACTTACCTGAGTGAATCAGATAGGTTACTAGACAGAACAAATTAGTCGCACAGTCTCAAATGTGTGCAACCTCACCCCCGCTTCTGCAAAGAGCGAATTATCAGACTTTTTTACACTTCGGACAATTAACCCTTCAGTTTTTGAAAGTCTTTAATCAGATTTATGATTCTTTACTACTAAATCTTGGTCGATTTACCGTAGTTTAGTAGAACTATCCCATAGCTTTTTGTTTGTGTCAATTGGTAAAAAAAGTTTTTATAAATTTTGTGTGGGCGATCCTTTCAGCCAAAATGCTGTTATTAGATACAATACCTTAAATGAGTAATGAGTAATACCTATTACTTATTACTCATTACTTCAAAATTAAAGACAGTTGGAGTCGGGGATTTAAACCCCAACTCAACTGATACTATGTGTAATGGTTGGGGTCTTAAACCCTGGAATTTACGATAATGCCGGAGTCGGGATTGTGTTGACGAAAATCTAAGAGTTGATGATGGGATAAGCTGACCATAAAAAATGCGTGTTTTAGCAGCATTAGTCACCGCAGTTTGACTGAGGTTCATAAAGTTTTCTAATCCCCAGAACTGCTTGGCATCTCGAAAATCAAACTCGATTTGGAAGCGTAAACGCCTCACAGAGAATCATATATTTTTAGTGAAGCTAAATCAGGTTTTTCAGCAATGCAATTACATAGCTAAGATGAATTTCTCAGTGATTTTAAAAATAAACAAAGTCAAACAAGCTCTGTGATATATATAGTTTAAATTTCACGCAAAACGCTGAAGTTAATCTTAATGATAACTTCAGCATTTTTTCAATTTATTTACACTAAAAGAGGAATTGCTGCATATATAAAAATAAATAAAGTATTAAGATCGTTAGCAGGTTGGCATAAACAAGATTATATCCATATATTAAGAAATTGTATTTTCAGCATATTACCTTAATAATTTAGGCAGAGCAGGCAGGCAAAAGTGTTTTCTAAAAAGGTGCAGAGCTACGTTAAACAAATCATAGTTGAAGAGGATGAAAAAGTATTCTACCAGCAGGCGGATATTGCTCCTCTGATGATTTGGATGTCTAGATGTAATGCACTTTACTGTTACTTCAATTCTAATTGGCTGAAATTTACTGGAATACATCTAACAAAAGCTGCATCTGCGCGAGAAGAGGAAATAGGCAATATTTGGACTGGCAGCGTCCATCCAGAAGATAGACAGCGATGTGAAGATATATACCTGAGAGCATTTGCGACGTATGATTCCTTCCAGAGGCAATATCGCCTGCGTCGAGCTGATGGTGAATATCGCTGGATTTTAGATACAGCCGCGCCACGATTTGCGGCAGATGGTAGCTTTGTCGGTTACATCGGTTATTGTATCGATCTAACAGAAGTGCCGATAGGGATCGGTCAATCTTCCTTAACAGAAAGCTGCTCGCTATTAACAAATTCCTCTTGCCGCTTACGTAAAATTACAGATAGAGAACGGGCAACAGAATTAGCAAAAGCATTGGAGCAACTGCAAGCAGAAATTAGCAAACGCCAAGCAATTGAAGCAGAGTTACGCCAAAAAACATCAGAATTTGCCGCGATTTTGCAAGTACTTCCTGATTCCTACTTTCGTCTTGATGCTGCTGGAAATATTCTGGATTATAAGCAAGGGTTGATGGAGAGTCTGTATATTTTACCAGAAGATTGTCAGGGCAAGAGTTTGCGAGAATGCTTACCGACTGCTGTAAGCGATCGCTTCCATCAAGCAATAAATCAAGTACTTGAAACTCAATATGAAGTCAGTTTTGAATATACCTTACCGCAACCAGGAAAAAACAATAATTTTGCAGCTAGGTTATTACCATTACCAGACCAGCAAATTATAGTTCTTGTCCGCGACACCAGCGACAACAACCAAGCAGCTTTAATAGAAAGTGATGCCAAGTTCCGCAGCATTGTAGAAAATGCCAACAACGTTATTTTTGCGTTGACACTTGAAGGGATATTTTCCTACGTTTCTCCTAACTGGACTGAGATTTTTGGGCATGAGATTGCAGAGGTTGAAGGCAAATCTTTTGTTCCCTTTATACATCCTGACGATGTGCATATTTGTGTCGATTATTTTCAAAGAATTTTGACAGCAAGCGAAAAACAAAAAGCAATTGAATATCGAGTCCAACACAAAAATGGTAGTTGGCGATGGCATACAAGCAACTCATCTGCTATTAAAGACGCTAATGGCAATATTCTGTACTTCGTTGGTATTTGCTATGACACCACCGATCGTAAAGAAGCAGAAATTGCACTCAGAGAAAGCGCCCAGCGAGAAACATTGCTCAATCGTCTTTCTAGCCAAATTCGAGCTTCTTTGGATCTCAATTACATTGTAGAAACCGCAGTACAGGAGATTCGCAACTTATTCCAGATCGATCGCTGCGCCTTCTTTTGGTATCGGCAAGACGCTGATGTACCCTACTGGGAAAGAGTACATGAGGCGAAAAGTTCTTTTTTACCGTGTTTACTTAACCAACAAGAAGCAACTCATGCCGAAATCAAACTAATCGCAGCCAAAACCTTGAACGGAGAAATCATCCGCATTGATGATACTGAGACTGTGGGTGATTCCATAGCACAGCAATTTTTGCAGGATTTTGGTTTCACTGCCTTTATGGCGCTGCCTGTACACACTCAATCTGGCGAAATTGGTGCATTTAGCTGTGGTTATTGTAGTGGCTTTCGTCCTTGGCAGAACAACGAAGTAGAATTACTACAAGCAGTTACAGTTCAACTAGCGATCGCCATTGACCAAGCTAAACTTTACACCCAAAGTCGCATTACCGCCCAAACTGCCCAAGACAAAGCCCAGCAACTAGAAGCAGCACTGCTAGAACTTCAACAAACCCAAGCGCAACTGATTCAAACTGAAAAAATGTCCAGTTTAGGACAATTAGTTGCAGGTATTGCCCACGAAATCAATAATCCCGTCAATTTCATCTACGGCAATATTAGCCACGCCAGTGAATATACTAAGGATTTGCTGCACTTAGTAGAACTTTATCAACAAAACTACTACCCACCAACACCAGAGATCGATCGACAAATCAATACCATTGATTTGGAATTTCTCAAGCAAGATTTACCCAAAATTCTGGAGTCGATGAAGATGGGATCTGAACGCATTCGGCAGATTGTCCTATCTTTACGTAATTTTTCTCGCCTTGATGAAGACGGTACAAAAGCAGTGGATATTCATGAAGGGATGGATAGCACTTTGCTGCTATTGCAAAATCGCCTCAAAGCCAAACCAGGACATCCCGAAATCCAAGTAATTCGAGACTACGGCAATCTACCACCAGTAGTCTGTCACGCCGGACAGATGAATCAGGTGTTTATGAATGTGTTGACCAATGCGATCGATGCTTTAGAAGAGTCATACTCTGCGGGAAGCCGAAGCGCCTATGTCAATAGTCATACCCTGCAAAAAGGCGTTCGCGTAGCGTCTCCAAGAGTTGCGCTTATGTCATTAGTAAACAACACTGAACAAAGGACACATGACCAAGGACAAATGACTTCTTTACAAATTCACATTCGCAGCCTCATTCAAGAAGACTATGTAATTATTAGAGTTGCTGACAATGGCCCA
Source organism: Nostoc sp. DedQUE08 (assembly GCF_034530895.1). Classification (NCBI taxonomy): domain Bacteria; kingdom Bacillati; phylum Cyanobacteriota; class Cyanophyceae; order Nostocales; family Nostocaceae; genus Nostoc; species Nostoc sp. DedQUE08. The sequence goes on along the minus strand of NZ_JAVRCD010000021.1, from coordinate 40,297 downwards.
GGGATGAGTGAAGAAGTACGCAAACGCTTATTTGACCCCTTCTTCACGACGAAACCTGTGGGTAAAGGTACAGGTATGGGATTATCAATTAGCTACCAAATTGTAGTGCAAAAACACGGTGGAAAGATCCATTGTATTTCAGCACCAGGAGAAGGTGCCGAATTTGTTGTAATGATTCCACTAAAACAAGAACCCTCAACCTAGATATCACGCAATAGAGATAAAAGTGAAAAAATCTAGAGACGTAACAGTGTTACGTCTCTAGAACGGTTCTAGATAACGCATATTTAATTTTTGGAGAAGTAATTTTAATCTAAACTTAATCAAAACTTAACCTAATAGTTGTTAACTAAGATCAACTCACTTTTTGCTGCAACATTTTAACCCCCTCAATAACCTAAAATTTACAGGAATTGAGGGGATTATTTCTTCTAATATAGGGAATTAGGTTTGAAAAACGTTGTAATGGTAGTACTATCTTTGCGTAGGCATAGGCAATCCAGACAATGTACATAATGAACTGTACCTACGCACCGAACAAAAAATATCTGAGTACAAATAAAATAGAAGGCTGGGATGATACAACCCCAAAGTCAAAATAGTATCACCTACACACGCGTTATCCACCTAAGTCATGTAATTGACATAGATATTCCCCAATGGTCTGGAGATCCCACAGTAGAATTTGAGACTGTGGCTGAACTAAATAATGATGGTTATTACTTGCGGCGTTTCTCCTTGGGGGAACATAGCGCTACCCATATCAACGCCCCTAATAGTTTTCATAGTTCTGCTGTGGGAATTGACCAATATCCAGCCCAGTCTTTGGTTGTACCTGCGGTAGTTATAAACGTTTGCCAAGCTACAGCAGTTAATCCTGATTATGCCCTGACTGTTGCTGATGTTTTGGCTTGGGAAGCAGAATATGGTGAAATTTCTGCTGGCTGCGTAGTTATATTGAATACTGGTTGGCAAAAAAAGTGGTTGGATAAAAGTGCATTCCTCAATCATGATGCTCAAGGGATTCCCCACTTTCCCGGATTTGGCAGCGATGCAACTCAATTTTTACTTGATGAACGGCAAATAGTTGGGGTAGGAATTGATACTCATGGTGTAGACCCCGGACAGGATAACAGTTTTGCGATTAACCGCTTGGTATTGGAAAAACCGCGCATTGTGTTGGAAAATCTCACAAATTTGGATCAACTGCCACCTAAAGGTACTACTCTAGCGATCGCACCTCTAAGATTACGTGGTGGTTCTGGTTCGCCTGTGGGCGTGTTAGCCTTCGTGCCTTAAGGCAAAGAATTCAGAACTCAGGAGTCGGAATTCAGAATTGATACTTAATAATAATGATATACAGGGCAATGCAATGGTGTAACTCCTTCAGAAAATGCTGCCCAGGCTAAAAGAATTGCATTGTATAGGACTCATATCTGATTTCTGAACAAGATTTCAGATAAAACCCTAGATAAAACGGGCTTTTCAGTCTCAGTATATTTTCAGAAATCAAATCGGAGTCCTATAGATGCTAACTTAGAATGAGATTCTTGTTGAAGATAAGGCTTTCAGCCGCCGATACTGGGTAACTCCTTGCGCGGTAATCGCTTTAAGAGATTGCTTTAGAATATATTTTCAGCTAAATTAGTACGAATAGTTCTGTAAGAAGCAGTGATTTTTATCGCATTTTGAGGTGTGTATGTAATGAATGCTGAAGAGTTTCTCAGACGTTATGAATCAGGAGAACGAGATTTTTCTAAAGTCGTTTTGAAAGGTCTTCAGCTAAATCACCTTGATTTGAGTGACATCAATCTCAATCAAGCTTGGCTTGAATCCACTTGTTTGATGGGAACCAATTTAAGCGATGCAAACATAAGCGGTGCTAATCTGAGGTTTTGCTACTTAGGTTCTGCCAATTTAACTAATGCTAATTTAAGTAACTCACAAATAGAGGCAACTAACTTTAACGAAAGTAATTTAACCAATGCTGATTTAACCAAAACGTTTCTTTGTGACTCTAGTCTAATTAGGACAAATTTTACGTCAGCGACAATAGAGGAATGTAACTTAGCAGGTTCGTTCTGTCGCCAAACAATTTTCACAAATGCTAATTGGGATTGGAATTACACTGACGTAATTTTTCATGAAGCCATATTACCTAATGGAGATATTGAGAGTTATAACTATCACCCTAGCGAGGCTGTCGAGTCATTACAAAAACGCTATGATTCAGGAGAAAGAATTTTCACGTTTGAGTCTGGGGGTTTAGATTTGACAGGAATCAGATTGAGCGGTAGTATTCTGCATTTGTGGCTTACAGAATCTGAATTGCGTTATGCTGACTTGAGAAACTGCAATTTTGAAAGTTCAAGAATTCAAACATCTTTTTTTGATTTTGCCGACCTGAGTGGTGCTGTTTTTAAGGAGGCAGGTTTAGCTGAAAATTCCCTCATTGCCGTTAATTTAAGTGATGCAAGTTTTGAAGGAGCATATATGAAAGATGATGACCACAGGTGTTGTTTTGATGGTGCAATCTTTTGTAAAACTATCATGCCAGACGGAAGTAATCGAAATAATGGATGTTAACAGTTTAGGTTAAAAATGCAGCTAGCTGAATGAATGCAATGCAGCGGATGCTAACAGAGGTTATTTGAAAAGTGGTTAGCTGTGATTTTAGGCACTTATCGATCCCCCTTTTTTTATGGGAGCCACTGCGTTGGGCATCTCTGCCGACTTAAAGCAAGTGGTGTGGAGGATTTAGGGAATCTAGAACGTTTTGCTATTGAGAAGAGGACGTTTGAAAAGTCCTCTCAATCTGTAAAGCCGCGCTGCCTTGCCTTTGTGTAAGATAAAAACCTGACTCATGAATTCTGACTTGACGATAACCTAGAAAGCAAGCAAACTTAATACACAAGTTTCAGTGGATCATCAGCCGGAGATTTTCAAGATGACAACTCCGCTATCTTGCCGCAATTATATAGATGGCCAATGGTTGAGTGCTGTAGGGGAAGCAACCCTAGAAAGTCGCAACCCTGCCGACAAAACCGAAGTCGTTGCCACATTTCCCCGTTCTCAAGTTCAGGATGTAGATAAAGCAGTAGCCGCCGCCCGTAAAGCCTACCGTAGTTGGCGCACAGTCCCAGCCCCAGCGAGGGCAGAATACATCTTTCGTGTTGGAGAAATATTACTCCAGCATAAAGAAGAACTTGCCCAGTTAATCAGTCGGGAAATGGGTAAACCCTTGACGGAAGCTAGGGGAGATGTCCAAGAAGGTATTGACTGCGCCTTTTACAGTGCTGGCGAAGGGCGGCGACTATTTGGGCAAACCACACCCTCGGAAATGTCCAATAAATTTGCCATGACTGTGCGGATGCCCATCGGAGTCTGTGCCTTAATTACTCCCTGGAATTTCCCGGTGGCAATTCCTTGCTGGAAAGCTATGCCAGCCTTGGTGTGTGGCAATACAGTTATTCTCAAACCTGCTGAAGATACTTCCGCCTGTGCAACTAAATTGATTGAAATTTTTCAACAAGCAGGTTTACCACCAGGAGTAATTAACTTGGTTCATGGTGTGGGAGAGGAGGCGGGGAAAGCTTTAGTTGAGCATCCCAATGTAGATTTGGTATCGTTTACTGGTTCCTCAGAAACGGGTGCTTTTGTCGGCGCGACTTGTGGACGCACTCACAAGCGTGTTTGTTTGGAAATGGGTGGTAAAAACGCTCAAGTGGTAATGGAAGATGCAGATTTAGAACTTGCTCTTGATGGGGCAGTGTGGGGAGCATTTGGGACAACTGGGCAACGCTGTACGGCTACCAGTCGCTTGATTTTGCATCGTGATATCAAAGAAAAATTTACTGCGATGCTCTATGAGCGTACCAGTAAGTTACGCTTGGGTGCTGGCAATGACTCTGATACAGATATTGGGCCGATAATCAATGAAAAGCAACTCAAACAGGTGAGCAAGTATTTGGATATCGCTCGTGAAGAAGGAGCAAAGATTTTAATTGGTGGGGAAATCGCTCGTGAAGGCTCATTGAAAAACGGTTACTTCTTTCAACCAACTATTTTGGATGATGTAACTCCTGATATGCGCGTCGCTCGTGAAGAGATATTTGGGCCAGTGGTGGCATTAATTGAGGTTAGCTGCTTTGAGGATGCGATCGCAATTCTCAACGATAGCAATTATGGTCTTTCTTCTTCAGTTTACACCCGCGATATCAATCGGGCTTTTACTGCCATGCGCGACATTGAAGCAGGTATCACTTATATTAACGGCCCGACTATTGGCGCAGAGGTACACTTACCCTTTGGTGGTGTGAAACAAACCGGTAACGGACACCGCGAAGCGGGAACTACTGCATTGGATGTTTTCACAGAATGGAAAAGTGTTTATGTTGACTTCTCTGGAAGTTTGCAACGCGCTCAAATAGATAATCGCAGTTAATTATCTACAAATACACTTGGGCTAAGCTCGACTTTATCCAAAATTAAGAACTTGCTTATCTTGATACGGCAAAAACCCTAGCTTTTTGGCAAAAACTTTTTCCATGTCACTGATTATCGGTTAAATCTAAAAAGTAAAACTACCGTCCCACAAAGGTTTCAGTGTCAGGTTTTGGGTTTCGTAAAAATGGATAAAGTCGAGCTAAGAGGATGTTTGAAAAGTCCTGTTGTTGGTAGCAAAAAGTTTTAGATCCCCCTAAATCCCCCGATGAATTGGGGGACTTTAAGAAGTTTTCCCCCCTTTTTAAGGGGGGCTAGGGGGGATCAATAAGTTTTCTCCAACAAAACGTTCAACACCTAAACTCAAAAACCCATCGGGGACTATAGCAGGTTGTAATGGTGTATAGTAAATTCCCATGTTGATACCGAAAAACCAGTCATCACGGGTTTGCCAAATCGAGGCTAAGATGGCTAACAATAAATTAGGAATTAATATTTGTAGTTCGTTATCTACAGGGGTATCATCAGAATCTCGTAATTCCGCCGATGAAGGTAGGCAGTCTAAGGGATTGTAATTATACATACAGCACTTTTCGATTCATTAACCAAATCAAATAATCTGCTTTAATACAAGATAGCTACTATTTCGCATACCTGCTATGTCCGCCGACTACCTGACACCAGAACAACGTGCATTCATATCCCGATGTCGAGAAAAATGGCAACACATTGGACTATCTACCGAACCCATCAACCAACAACAGGCTACGGATGCAGTTCGAGCAATATATACTGCACTCGAACTCACTGAACCTGAAATAATTATCGTTGATAGCCCTAACGCTGGGTTCGAGTACATCTGGAATTTGCTCAAAGTTGATTCTCAGACAATTCTGGGTGATGCTATAGATAGTTCCCACTGGAGTAAAATCTACAGTAAGTTGCAATCATATTTGCTCGTGCGATTACCCGTTGATTTACAAACAAATTTACATTCTTTGTTTGACAATCATCCAGTAAATGAATATGCCAAATTACTCCAAGAACAGTTAGAAATACAATGGGGAGATGTTTTGGAGGAACATTTTGATAAACGCAATAGCCAGTTGATTAAAAATATATTCTCTTCTTGTCGCAAACCGGAAACTTTAATTGCAGGATGCAGTTATTTTGACTTTTGTATTCAGAGTTTCAACTACCAGCAATTTGAAAACCAACTATTCATTTTAGAAGATTTTGTTAAAAATTGCGGCTGGACTTTCTTCTTTCAAAATATCGCGATTATTTCCAACCATTGCACCACAATTAATATTGATAGCAACAATCATCTCCACGGTGAAAATACACCTGCCGTAGCCTTTACAGATGGGTATAGCCTGAATGCACATCACGGTAAAATAACCCTACAACGCAAGCGTAAACTCGATGATATCGCTTGGGTAAAGTTATTTGAGAAAATGAACGCAGTTGAAATTGACTCTTGGGAAGAATACAAGTTGTTACGTGTCGTTGAAGGAATTAATGTCCGGCCTAAGCAGTTCCTTAAAGTAACAAATCCGCGTACGGGAGAAGTGCGAGTTTTTGGAGTGTCTATGCGGTTCACATCTGCTATTGAGGCGGCACGCTGGGTTAATCAACGCAAAACTTAGGAATCATGAGTGAGAATAAGCTATTTCATAATTATTTCTTGTTCGACAAAGTTGTTCAACAAACTCAGAAAAATTTAAATTAAAGCTGATGCCAATACTGTGTTTGATTACCATTTCCCAAACACTGGCAATACTTAAGCAATTATCATTATTTTCAATTTGGTTTCGCAAGTTATTACTAATTCTTGGGTGCTTTCAGCCGCGCTAGTAGCGACTGTCAAATTTCAGAGTCAAGCGTTGGCGTAGCTCGCCGCAGGCATCGCTGTTTGATGCCATCTTTTCAGAGTAGATGCAGAGTTCTCGGAAGTGACTACAGGGTTGACGGGAGTGACTTCAGGGTTGACGAAAGTCACTACAGAGTTGACGGGAGTGACTTCAGGGTTGACAAAAGTCACTACAGAGTTGACGGGAGTGACTACAGGGTTGACGGGAGTGACTACAGGGTTGACGAAAGTCATTACAGAGTTGACGGGAGTGACTACAGGGTTGATGGGAGTGACTTCAGGGTTGATGGGAGTGACTTCAGGGTTGGTTTTTGTTTGGTGCGATCGCCTAATTATAAAACTCATTGTCAGCAAAGTAATCTCTGAGTCAAGCGATCGCTCTTGAACACCATTTTTCCAAACTAGATGCAGGATTGGTCTTTGTTTGGTGCGATCGCTTAATTATAAAAACTCATTGCCAGCAAAGCAATCTCTGAGTCAAGCGATCGCTCTTTGATGCCATTTTTTCAGATTAGCTGTGCGATCGCTTAATTATAAAAACTCATTGCCAGTAAAGCAATCTCTGAGCGTTACGTTGGCTAGCAAATACCGCAGGCATCGCTCTTTGATACCATTTTTTCAGATTAGATGCTGATACCAATTCTCTGTGAAGATGGACTTTATTTTTAAAACGAACCGCCAAGAACGCTAAGAAGAGAGATTAAATTATTTAGTGCAAGTTTATAGAGAATTGGTATGAGTTCCCAGAACTAACTTCACGATTCTTGGAAGTTATTTCAGGGTTCACGGAAGTTACTTCAGGGTGCGTCGAATGACTGGTAGTTTATATTCCGGCAAGTCCCTAGCTGGTTTTAATGGTAAACCAAGCTTGGCACGAAAATCGCCATCGTATTTTGCATACTCCCAATGTATAGCAGACTTAACTTGCTCAGGAGTTAGGTTTCTGACACCGTTAAGGTTAGCCCCCCAGAGGTCGGTATTTGTGAGGTCGGCATTTGTGAGGTTAGCATTCGTGAGGTCGGCATTCGTGAGGTCGGCATATCTGAGGTAGGCATTTGTGAGGTTAGTATTTGTGAGGTTAGTATTTGTGAGGTCGGCACTACTAAGGTAAGTGCGGTTAAGATCGGCAAAGCTAAGATTGGCATCTTTGAGCTTGACATTCGTGAAGTCGGCATTACTAAGATTGGCATTGATGAGCTTGGCACTTTCGAGGTTGGTATTAAAGTAGAAAGCTCTGCGGTTGGCATAGCTGAGGTTGGCACTATTGAGGTTGGCATTGATAAGGTTGGTATAACTGAGGTTGGCATTGATAAGGTTGGCATTGCTAAGGTTGGCATCGATAAGGTTGGCATAGCTAAGGTTTGCATTGATAAGGTTGGCATAGGTGAGGTTGGCATTGTTGAGGTTGGCATTGTTGAAGTTGGCATTGTTGAAGTTGGCATAGCGAAGAATGGTATCACTGAAATCTTTGTTAGCTAGACTTTCACCAGCTTTTACCAGCTTTTCGAGTGCTTGAATTCTTGCGTCACTGAACTTTTTTCCCTTAGCAGCATCAACTATCTGCCAAGATTCACTGATCGTAATCTTTCTTTCAACTGCAATGCTTAAAACTACTGACACACTCAGGGGAATAATTAAGAAAAAACCAATAGACTTAAAGCGATTATTACGTCTTTCTGTATCACTTGCTTGAATAAACTTTTCAGCCTGTTCAGATAATCTCAAGCTCTCAATTTGTTCTTTCTGAAAACCCTTCGCCTCTGTCAAACGTTTCCCTTGAAGTAGATAATCTTTCACCTTTCCCCTATCTCGCCATTCAATAGCTGCCGCTTCAATTTTCCGCTTTTGTCGCAGTATGTCTCGACTTTCCTCAATCCATTTGCGTAATAGCAACCAATGGCGAATCAGTGCTTCATGTGCCACATCTACCACAGCAATTTGATTAGATAGGGTACTGGTGACAACTAGCTTCTCATCAGCTAACCGTTGAATTACCTTATTAATCAAAACTTCTGGATGCTGTAAAGTCACTAAATCGTGTTGCAAAACCTGTCTACGCGTATCTTCTGTTCCTTCTCCTAACTGCGTCAATTCTAAAAAAACCCGCTTTGTTGCTTGCTGTTCTTCAAGTGATAATGACTCATAAACTTCTGTAGCGCGTGTTTGCAGAGTTCTTCTGACTCCACCTAGTTTGCTATAGGTAGTCAGGGTTAACCGTTCTTTAGTTCTTTGCTGCCATAGTTCTGTGAGCGTGTACTGTAATAATGGTAAACTCCCCGGTGAATCTTCTACATCTGCAATCATTTGAGAAATTAATTCCGGTTCTACTGCTAAGTTCACCTGTTGAGCAGGTTTGATAATTGCTGTTTCTAATTCTTCCCGATTCATCGGTGTTACTGTTACTAAATGCTCTTGAATTTTCTTAGCTAGTCCGCCATACTCTTGTTCCAGACATTTGCCCAAGAAATCAGCCCGCATTGTAATTATTAGGCAGAGTTTATTATCATCTCGTTGCAAAGCACCTAACACACATTCAAAAAACTGCTGTCGTTTTGTAATGTCTTGACATTGAGTAAAAGCTTCCTCAAACTGGTCTACCACTAACACTACGCGCTGAGTTTGTGCAGCAGTAATCAACTGTCCTAAACCAACTGCACCTCTAGCAATTAATTCTTCTACTTTTGCTAACTGTGAGGCGCGTTCAATATCTGATAATTCTGATTCTACAAATGCCAATGCTAAATTTTGTAAGGGGTTAATCCCTGGTCGAAATATTTTCAACTGCCAAGTATCACTACCTGATAACCTACGTCCTAACTTTAATTGATAAAGTAAACCTGCTCTGACAACACTAGATTTACCACTTCCTGATGCTCCCAACACAGCGAGGAAATTACCCGATCGCACTTTTTCTAATAATTCATCTGTTAACGCTGTTCTGCCATAAAATAAGTTGGCATCTGCTTCTGTGCAATCAAAATATGACAACCCTTTGTAAGGACAAATAGCTGATATCTGTACCGTGAAATTAACAACAAAGAAATTCCATTTGCGGGTGAGATTAATTGCTTCACCAGAGTTAGCAAAAATGGGACGTTGGGGAAAGGGATGATATTGTTGATTGAGCAAGTCTACTAAAGTGTAGTTACTCACCCAACGGTCTTGTTTTGGTTCCAAACCTTGAAGCAGTGCAGCAGTGAGAACGCTGTGTTGACTGTTAATCTCTTCAAAAGCTACTTCAAAATCACGAGAAGCCGCAATAAAACACCTGTCTCTACCTTTACCGCGATCGCCTGGATCTGCCTCTGCAAAATTTAGCACCTCTCCGCTATAGCAGCAATCCAAAATCACAATTTGTTGTCTAACTTCACTTTCTTGCAGCAGTCGCCGCAGCCATTGTAGAGATAATCCCCAATTACCCGCATCGGGGTTGACTTCACTTGTCGCTAAAAAGCCTTCCTGAATTCCTAGATTTTTCCGCAATCCATGACCAGAAAAATACAGCAGCGCTGTGTCTGGCGGCTTACCATCTGGCTTAAACAATTGGACGATCGCTTTTTCTAACTGAGTTAAACTAACTTTAGTTTGCTTACCAATGCGAATCGTCTCATTTTCCTTATCTTTGACTGCTGGGAGCCGCGTTACCCGAAATTCCCCATATTGTTGTAAGATTTGAGCGATCGCTTCAGCATCGGCAGCTGGTGCGTTGAGACATTTTAAGCGGTCATACGTATTAATTCCCACCACCAAAGCGTCTCGACTCATCCTGCAAAGCCCTATGATAGTTGTGCCGAATTATTTCCAGCTTCTACAAGAAATTTACCGCATTTTCCGTAAAATTTTGTAGATAAGCACTGCTGGACTACCCTACACGCAATTCTTTTAGGCGAGATTTATCCCATGACTCAACTCACACCTATTCAATTAGAAGATGGCACGATTATTTACATTGAGGCTACAGATAATATAGATGCTCCGCCAGTGATTACCGAATCCCCGGAGGGAGAAGAAGCGCTAATTGATAAGGGATGGGATGCTGATGCTGCACAAAAACAGATAGTGCAAAATTTCCAAGCAATTGAAGGTACAATTCGGGCTTACACTGTTTATTCACTCAATGCTTTTAAGAAAATCCCTGTTGCTAATATTGATAAAGTTACTCTTGAATTTGGCATCAAAGTTGGCGGTGAAGCAGGTATACCTTACGTAACTAAAGGCACGGCTGAAAGCAATCTGAAGGTAACGGTAGAGTGTTCATTTCCTGACCAATCGGAAAAGAAAACTCAGCAATCATGAGTGAGAGTATTGACGCAGCCAAAATTTCGATTATTATTCCGGCTATTAATGAAGCGGGGAATATTAAAAAAGCCATTGCTACTACTCAAGCCAATTTAAATATAGAAGTCATTGTAGTCGATGGTGGCTCTAGTGATGATACTGTAGCGATCGCTCAGTCTTTAAATGTCAAAGTTATCTCATCATCTCCCGGTCGTGCTGTGCAAATGAACGCGGGTGCTTTAGCGGCTAGCGGTGAAATTCTGTTATTTCTCCATGCAGATACCCGTTTGCCAACTGGGTTTGATGAGATGATTCGCACAGCGCTACAACAACTTGGGATTGTAGCTGGTGCTTTTAAATTGCGGATTGATGCCTCACTTTTAAGTTTACGATGGGTAGAGTGGGGAGTAAATGTGCGATCGCATTTTTATCAAATGCCCTATGGCGACCAAGCAATTTTTTTAACCAAGGAAGTATTTCAAAAAATAGGCAGTTTTCCCGAATTGCCTATCATGGAAGACTTTGAACTCATGCGTCGTCTAAAACGTATTGGACGCATTGTAATTATTCCCACACCAGTTGTTACCTCAGCGCGTAGATGGTTGCAAAAAGGAGTATTAAAAACTACGCTACTTAATCAAATAGTAATTACTGCTTATTTGCTCGGCGTTTCACCTGAGCGAATTTGTAGCTGGTATCGCCGAGAAAAATTTAAGAGGCTTTAAGCTGTTTCTCATGTAGGTGCTATATCTTAGGGGCATTAGACCTCTTGCATAAATCAAAAATAAGAAAGAACCCCACCCCGCCAAAGCTACACTTTGTCTCCCCTCCCCGCTTGCGGGGAGGGGTTGGGGGTGGGGTGTTAGAGACTTTTGCAAGAGGTCTATTGGATTTGAGGTGTAAATTTTAAAGTTGAGCCTCAAAAGGTCAACGTTGAGCCTCAGAAGGTCAACATTGAGCCTCAGAAGGTCAACATCGAGCCTCAGAAGGTCAACATTGAGCCTCAGAAGGTCAACATTGAGCCTCAGAAGGTCAACATTGAGCCTCAAAAGGTCAACATCGAGCCTCAGAGGGTGAAACTTATAAAAATGAACAAGCGTTTATTAAATTCCAAACTCAAACTGCTACTCCTAAGTTGCCTCATTGTCACTCTAATAATTGCCGCTAAACAGTTCAACTTTCAGGGACTTTTACAGACTTTAATCATTTGGGTTCACAGCCTTGGTGCTTTTGGGCCTATTGCCTACATACTCATTTACAACTTAGCAACATTACTATTTATACCGGGTTCCCTCTTAACCCTCAAAGGTGGTTGTCTGTTTGGTGTATTTTGGGGATCGATATATGTGCTAATTGCTGCGACAATTGGAGCAACCTTAGCTTTTCTCATTGGACGCTACCTCTCACGAGATTGGGTTTCTCGACAAATGGACAAACATCCTAAATTTAAAGCGATTGATTTAGCAGTTGCTAAAGAAGGATGGAAAATTGTTTTGCTAACTCGTCTTTCACCTATATTTCCCTTCAATTTATTAAATTATGCTTTTGGGATAACACAGGTTTCTCTCAAAGACTATATATTAGGTTCCTTCGGTATTATTCCCGGTACTGTGATGTACGTTTATATTGGTTCTTTAGCTGGTAATCTTGCCATGATTAACACCTCTAATCAACCAATTACTCCAGAAACTCAAGTCTGGCAATGGATAATGCGAGTAGTTGGGTTGATTGCTACCGTTGCTGTAACTGTATATATCACAAAAGTTGCTCAGAAAGCATTAGCTCAAAGTGTGGCAGAAGAAATCACAACCCATGAAAAAACTAACAATCATTCAGATATTTAAAGCCTCTCTGCGAGACGCTACGCGAACGACTCCGCTCGGCTTTAACACTGAGCGACTTGCCTTGAGCGAAGTCGAAAGGAGCCGAAGTGTTAAAAGTATTAATACCAGAAACTTCCAGAAGTTTTTTCGCTTCAGTATATTAATATTACTAATATTGGCAAGTAGTTTCTCATTAAACACAGACCCAGCTTTAGCACAAGAATCGGTAACTTTAAATTCTTTCAATCCCCAAGCAATTTTACGCCAAGCCTTGCAGTGGATTGAAAGCCTGGGCGCAGTAGGAGCCATAGCTTTTATTGTCCTTTATATTATCGCTACTGTTGCTTTTTTCCCAGGTTCTATTCTCACCTTGGGAGCTGGTGTAATTTTTGGTGCAGTTTGGGGTTCTCTTTACGTGTTTGTCGGTGCAACCCTTGGCGCTACTGCTGCTTTTCTCGTCGGACGTTATTTAGCAAGGAGTTGGGTTGCTGGTAAAATCGCAGATAACAAAAAATTTGCCGCCATTGACCAAGCGGTAGGTAGAGAAGGATTAAAAATTGTCCTGTTAACGCGACTATCCCCGATATTTCCTTTCAATTTATTAAACTATGCCTTTGGCATCACAGGAGTTTCACTTAAAGATTACTTTATCGGCTCTCTAGGGATGATTCCTGGAACCATTATGTATGTTTATATTGGTTCCCTTGCAGGTAATCTTGCCATGATTGGCACTGAGGCTCAACCTACCAACCCGACTTTACAATGGGCAATTCGCATCTTGGGTTTGATTGCTACAGTAGCTGTGACAGTTTATGTCACCCGGATTGCGCGCAAAGCTTTAGAAGAAAAATTATAAAGGTGGACAGATGCCCTCGTTATCTTTGGTAATCTTCGTATATTACAAAATAAATTGCGGAAAATGGGATAACAACTGAACAAAGGAAAGTGATATGACAACTGAAAATAGTAAACCAAATGATGAAGTCCAAATTCGCACGATAATCGAGGAGCGCGTCAAAGCATTACCCAACAAGGACATCAACGCGCTTTTGTCCAATCACGCGCCGGATATTCTGTCTTTCGATGTCATCAATCCACTGCAATATATCGGAGTAGATACGGTTAGAGAACGCGTCCAGAAGTGGGTTTCTTCATTTCAAGGCTCAATCGGCTATGAGATTCTAGACCTGAGCATCACGACGGGCGAAACAGTGGCTTTCTGCCATTACCTCTATCGTGTGAGCGGAACACTGACAGACGGAGGGAAAGTCGAAATGTGGGTGCGGGCGACTGTTTGCTTGCGTGAGATTGACGGCAAGTGGATGATTGTGCATGAGCATCAATCAGTGCCTTTCGACCCGGAGACAGGCAAAGCGTCGCTTAATCTCAAGCCGTAGGACTTCGTGAATCATAAGCTACGCCTAACAAGTCGTTGTACTCAAGCGCGAAACAGGGGCTTTTTTATCACATTGTCCGTTAATTTTTATCGGGCTTGGTTGCGGTTTTGCACTGCGTCAATTCAATCGTTCGGCGGTTACTGCCTGAATTGGATGCGCCGACAAATAATTAATTTTGTTCAAAGTCCAATTATTAAACAAGCATAAAAAATAAAAGACTGAACCGCCTAAATTTATCAGGATTCTTAATTTTTAATTTTGAATTCCTATAAAAGGCAGTTGAATTTAGTATTATTTTCAATTCTTAAAAAAGGTTTTGCTAATGACCAATTCAGATTTAGAGAGAGTTACTGTTCGCCCAACGGATGAGTATAACCAAAAGTTGGTGTCTTACGTTCATCCGCCAAATTGGGTTAATCCTCAACCCGCCGATGTTTACGACTTGGTAGTTATTGGTGCTGGTACGGCGGGATTAGTCGTGGCGGCGGGTGCTGCGGGTCTAGATTTGGGTTTAAAGGTGGCGTTAATTGAAAAGCATCTCATGGGTGGAGATTGCTTAAATGTTGGTTGCGTACCATCTAAAACTATTATTCGCTCTGCCCGCGTCGTTGGCGAAATCTGGGATGCTAAAGACTTGGGAGTTAATATTCCTCAACATAATATTGATGTTGATTTTCCCAAAGTTATGGCTAGGATGCGGAAGATAAGGGCTGATATTAGCCCTAACGACTCGGCAGAGCGTTTTCAAAAGTTGGGTGTTGATGTCTTTTTGGGTAGCGGTCGATTTGCAAGTAAAAATACCGTGGAAGTTGGCGATAAAACCCTCAAGTTTAAAAAAGCTGTGATTGCAACTGGCGCAAGACCTGCACAACTGCCGATTCCAGGAATTGAACAGGCGGGTTATTTAACCAATGAAACGGTTTTTTCTCTAATTCAACGACCGGAACGTTTGGCGGTGATTGGTGGCGGGCCCATTGGTTGCGAATTAGCGCAAGCTTTCCGGCGTTTGGGTTGTGAGGTGGTGCTTTTCCATAGCGGTTCTCATCTCCTAAATAAAGAAGACCCTGAAGCCGCTAAAATTCTCCAAAAGGTTTTGATTAACGAAGGAATTCGCGTAGTACTCGATTCCAAACTGGAAGAAGTGGTAACTGTCACCGAAGGAAAACGCCTTTACTTTTCCTCTAACGGTCATCGAGATTCGGTGACAGTCGATGAAATTTTAGTCGGCGCGGGGCGATCGCCAAATGTCGAAAATCTAAATTTAGAAGCTGTGGGTGTAGAATATGACAAGCACCAAGGCGTGAAGGTAAATGATTACCTGCAAACGACCAATCCCAAAGTTTATGCAGCTGGCGATATCTGCATGAACTGGAAGTTTACCCATGCTGCTGATGCTGCGGCGCGGATTGTAATTAAAAATACCCTGTTTTCTCCCTTTGGCATAGGACGCTCGAAACTCAGTAGTTTAGTGATGCCTTGGGTAACTTATACTGACCCAGAAATTGCTCACGTAGGATTGTACGAACACGAGGCGGAAAAATTGGGTATTGAAGTGACAACGATTGAGATTCCTTTTAATAGTGTAGACCGAGCGATCGCAGATGGTGAAGAGTTAGGATTTCTCAAAATTCACCATAAAAAGGGGTCTGATGAAATTATCGGTGCAACTATTGTCGCCAGTCACGCGGGTGAGATGATATCAGAAGTGACTACGGCAATGGTGAATAAGATTGGCTTGAGCAAGTTAAGCAGTGTAATTCATCCTTATCCCACTCAAGCCGAAGCAATTAAAAAAGCAGCTGATGCTTATCGTCGAACGCTCCTGACATCAAATACCAAAAAATTGTTGGGATTTGTGACAAAGTTATCTTAAGCAAAATCAGCGAACGGTCAGATAACTGTTCGCTGATAACTGATAACTTTTATATCATCTCTAAACCAACGTGAGTTCGATGAACCTCTCCCACGGGGAAAGGGAAAAGCAACGAGAAATTAGGGTTTTCGCTCCCCTCTCCGTGTCGGAGAGGGGTTGGGGGAGAGGTCAAAAAAGGGCTTGTCGAACTCACATTAAACTGTATTTATCTCTACACAGGTCGGAAACGATCGATCTCGCCTCCGGTCAAGTTTGCGTAATACAAATTACCATCAGGACCAGTGGTGATTTGTGTAGGCAGTCCTAGATTAGGCCTGTCTGTTTGGGAAGCAAACCGCTTAACTGAGGTAACTTTACCTTGACTATCTAATATCAAAGCATCGATAGTTCCTTGACTGAAATCACCAATGAATAAGGCACCTTGATAGATTGCAGGGAAAGTATTACCTGTGTAAAAGTCACCCACCAGGATCGAATTAGAACCAGAATGCTTGTAAGTGTACAGTGGTTCTGTAACAGATGAGCCACTATTATAGAAGGCTTTTGCTGCATCTAAATTAGCGTAGACTGGTTGTTTCAGACTGACGACATTACCATTTGCATCAAGGCCACCTTCATAGAATGGCCAGCCAAAGTTAGCTCCTGGTTTTCCGATATTCACCTCTTCGTAAGTACCGAAGCCAACATCACCAATTACGGGAGTATTGGTCTTTTTATCAATTGTGAAACGGAAGGGGTTACGCAGACCGTAGTCATAAACTTTGGAAATATTGCTATTAGCGTCACCGTTGTAGAAAGGATTGCTTGATAAGCCTTTACCAGTAATCGGGTCAATCCGCAAAATCTTGCCGGATAAATTATTCTTATCCTGGACGCGAATTGCTCGGGGATCTACTCCATTGTAGGAAGTACCATCTCCTAAGCTCACAAATAGAGAACCATCAGTACCAAAACGCACAGAACCAACTGAGTGAGATTCACTATCATTGGCGATAAAATTCTGGATATTTTGGACTTTATCGAGATTATTCAGATAATCCTGCAAGCTGGTAAACGGCTTACCAGTATCTTTGTTGAGAATTCCTGATGGTGCATAGCCAAGTGAAACATTTGTGCTATTTCCATCTGGGTGGCTGATATTTGCCCAAGTGCCATTTGTGCCGAGTAGTACAACTTCGCTGCCAGCAATTGCAGTAGTGTAATTAGTATTGGGGTCGGCTGTGAAGCGACTTAGGCGTGCAGTCCGATTCCCATTCTGATCGGGATCGTCCAATGTGCTATTGGGATTATTCTTAGAATTGCTTGTATTAGTTTCTGGTGGATCGTAGGTATACAACAGGTAAACATAGTTGTTGCCGTTTGGACTTTTACCAAAATCTGGATGTACGGCAATGCCTAACAGACCGCGATCGCGCGTATCATTTACCTGTCCGCGAATATCAGTAAACGGGGTTGATAATAAAGTACCGTTTTTCATGACTCGCACTACCCCATTTTTCTGGGCAATGAACATACTGTTACCATCAGGTGCCCATTCAAAAGCTGTGGGTTGATTCAAACCAGAAACTACTGTATCTAAAGCAAAATTACCAGAGTCATTATCAATAATAGTGATACTTGTCTGTTGATTAGTTAACTGCACTCCAACTGGGTTACTGAACTTCAAAGCAAATGTTTCATTTGATTCGCCAACGTTGTCATTCAGAATGGGGATAACAATGGTGTTGCTGGTTTGTCCGACTGCAAAACTCAAGCTTCCAGATACAGCCTGGTAGTCAGATCCAGCTTTAGCAGTCCCATCTTGGGTTATGTAGTTGACGCTAGCAGCCGCCGAAGCATTGCCCCGTGTAACTGTCACCTTAGCAGTACCGTCACCCTCATTAACTACTGGCTGGCTGAAATCGAGGCCGGAGCGATCGTTGTCTTGAATTGTAATTGAGAGAGTTCTTTGGACTCCTAGTGTTGCCCCCTCTGCCTGATCGATGACAAAATTAAAGCTTTCATCTGGTTCTATCGAGGAATCATCATTGATCGGAATCGATACCTGGGTGCTACTTTGTCCCGGCGCAAAAGTCAGTACTCCAGCACTTTCAACGCCTTCACTGCCATAGTCAACTCCTTTTGTAGCAGTATTAGCTATAGTTGCATATTTAATTGAAGATGTACTACTTAAATCTCCAGTTCTAATTAGTTTGACGGTAACACTACCACTGTCTTCGTTCACAGTCATCGAAGACGAGCCTAAGGTGATAGTGGTCGGAAGAACTGGTGAATAAAGTTGAGACTGAGGAATGATTTCCTTCGCCTGAGAGGCGCTTGACCAACGCAGTTGAGAAACGGCATTGCCTGTATTTTCGTAGTACTCAAGTTTAATATCGTACTTCTGACCTGCAACCAATGCGATCGAGCCACTAGATTCAGTGGCAGCTTGATCGACAAATTGACTGATGATTTGTTGACCATTCACCCACAGTCGTACACCATCATCAGCAGTGGTGTAGAACTTGTAAGTTTCGCTGTACTTGGCTTCTACCTGACCTGTCCACCGCGCTGAGAAAGTATCTGCATTAATCGACGGAGCGGGAGAATCAGCGCGCCAGTTAAAGTTCACCGTCGGATCTGTAGTAGTTACCTTCAGGTTAGTGAAGTCGATGTTGTCGTAGTACTCTCCTTTGAGTCCATTGCCACTACTAGGTGTGCTGACGACATTACTATACAGTTGGGACTGAGGAATGATTTCCTTCGCCTGAGAGGCGCTTGACCAACGCAGTTGAGAAACGGCATTGCCTGTATTTTCGTAGTACTCAAGTTTAATATCGTACTTCTGACCTGCAACCAATGCGATCGAGCCACTAGATTCAGTGGCAGCTTGATCGACAAATTGACTGATGATTTGTTGACCATTCACCCACAGTCGTACACCATCATCAGCAGTGGTGTAGAACTTGTAAGTTTCGCTGTACTTGGCTTCTACCTGACCTGTCCACCGCGCTGAGAAAGTATCTGCATTAATCGACGAATCGGGAGAACCAGCGCGCCAGTTAAAGTTCACCGTCTGATCTGTACGAGTTACCTTCAGGTTGGTGAAGTCCATGTTGTCGTAATACTCTGCCTTAAGTCCATCTCCCTGAGAGAGTAGGCTAGACCGAGCAGAAATATTGGTTTGTCCTTGGTCAATACTTTCTAGAGATGATTTAGTAGTAATTACTGGACTTACAGATGTTGATAAGTTTTGATTTGATGCCATAATTTAGTGTTTCAGGATTAATTTAACATTAAATATTCCAACAAAAAATGCCTCATGAAGCTTGATATAAATATACTGGTAAGCTAATAATTGATTAACTTATAAAGATATATTCAGTAATTACTAATCATGAATAATTAATTGAAGAATATATTAGTCTTTGTTAGTTTTTGTTTTCTTTCAAAAAATTACTGAATTCTTGAGACATTCTAAATTTTATTGATGTGCAAATGCATATCAGCAAGGCAAGCAGTGCTTAAGAAAGCAAATACATGCGTAATTAGTCAAATGCAATAACTTTACATAGATTACTTAAGTATTCTTTTAGTGCTTACACATTTGACAATAGATGGCGGTGTTATGTCTATCTTCTGTATGGAACTTTGTTTAAATATTCATATTGATCTATCCTTTTTTAAAGGAATATAAAAGTTTTGATGATATTTAAATAAAAAATGCCAAAATACCGGATAATCTAATGTGCTTATCGACAAATTTATTAACTATATAAAATTTGTATAAAGAAAAATTTTAATATTTAAAGATTTGAAAAATTAATATTTATTTATACTTCATTTTGATTATTACTTTATCTCTTTGTTACCAGAACCAGCATAAATTTAGTAATAACCTAAAATCAGTGGAACAAAAACTTTTGCAAAAGCCTCACCATTCATGCATTTAAGCTAGAGAACACAATCCAATACTGCTCGGTTATACCATTTCTTTGTGAAGCTGCATATATTTACCCCCCTCTAGTCCCCCCTTGCCAAGGGGGGACTAGAGGGGGGTCTTATTATGTGCATCTTCATACAGAATTGGTATTAAAGGCAAAAGGGTAAGCAGAAAAGGATTGGAAGGCTCGATATATAAAGTTTTTTTCCCTTTAACCTTTTCCCTTCCCCCCAAAACCCTACTCTTTCGTTTATTTACAAAAGTTTTCAATTTACTCTAAGTCAGAAAAATTACAAGTTTGACGTTGCACATTCCCACTTTCCCCTAGACTAAGGGCAGCAACCTTGTTCAAACTGGCTGAGGAAAGTGGACTTTGACTGAGACAAACAATTTAAACTCTACCATCCAGAATCTCTCGCGCAGGGAATTGCGAGATTTAGTGCGGACTCAGCTGCAAATGCTCCTGGAAGCAGGAGACTTGCAAGGAGCAAAATCAATTCTTGTACCCGTGCAGCCTGCGGATATCGCCGAGGCGATTGAGGGTTTACCAGAAGCGATGCACGCTTTGGCTTTTCGCTTGCTTTCTAAGGATGAGGCGATCGAAGTTTATGAATATCTCGACTACAGTGTTCAAGAACGGTTAATTGAAGAACTTAAAAGCCAGGAAGTCTGCGATATTGTCGATCAAATGTCGCCGGATGACCGAGCTAGGTTATTTGATGAATTACCGGCAAAAGTCGTCAATCGCTTGCTAGAACAACTGAGTCCAGCTGAACGTCAAGCTACAGCCCAACTATTGGGTTATGAAGCTGATACAGCTGGGCGAATTATGACACTAGAGTTGATCTCGCTGAAAGAAAATTTCACAGTATCTCAAGCTCTAGAGCGAATTCGCAACTTAGCTAATGCCAGTGAGATGATTTATTATCTTTATGTCATGGATGCGGCAAGGCGCTTGACGGGGATTGTATCGTTGCGGGAATTAGTAACGTCTCAGCCTGAGCAAATGATTGGCGAAATTATGACCCGCGATGTGGTGTTTGTCTACACTGATACGGATCAAGAAGAAGTTGCAAGATTAATCCAAAGATATGATTTTTTGGCTGTACCTGTAGTAGATCGAGAACAGCTTCTAGTAGGTATTGTGACGGTGGATGATGTAATTGATATTCTGCAACAAGAAACCACCGAGGATATCTATGCTTTAGGTGGTGGTGTGCAGTCGGGGGGCGACAATTATTTTCAAATGAATTTGCTGGAAATCGCTCGGAAACGGGTTGTCTGGTTATTGGTCTTACTTGTAACCAATACCGTTACAGGCACAATTATTAAGTCGCAAGAAGATATTTTAGCAAAAGTGGTGACACTGACGGCCTTTATTCCCTTGTTGACTGGTACTGGGGGTAATGTAGGCGCTCAATCTTCCACAGTGGTGATTCGCGGGATGAACACCGATGAAATCCGATCGCGTGGTGCATTACAGGTAATCGGCCGGGAAGCGATCGCAGGCGCCTTATTGGGAGCAATGTTAGGTACGATCGCTACTGTCTGGGCTTATTTTCTGCAAGGACGATTAGAAGTAGCGATCGCTGTCGGCACTAGTTTGGTAGCTATTTCTATTTTGGCTTCGATCTCCGGTTCAGCACTGCCATTTCTATTTCGCTATCTGCGTTTAGATCCGGCATTAATGTCAGCACCGTTCATCACCACAGCAGTTGATGTTGTAGGTGTTTTGATTTACTTCAATTTGGCGCGGGTAATTTTAAAGTTATGAAAAGAGTCATTGGTCATTAGTCATTAGTCATTAGTCATTAGTAATTGGTCATTAGTTATTAGTAACAGACAAAAGACAAATGACAAAGGACAAATGACTAACTTAACTTTTACAATTCTGATTCCGTATCTGGAGCAACAATTTCGCCAGTACCCAATTGCAGTATCATGTCCTGGTCAGTAATCAATCCGCTAAGTTCCTTCACTTGTAAATTCATGTCTTCACAAGCTTGTCTAAGTTCTCTGGCAAATTTGTTGAGGTCTTGACCATAGCCACATTGATAAGCAGCAGTCTCAATCCCTTGCTGGGCATTTGCTCTAGCACAATCTACTAGTTCTCTGCCATTCAATGGTGTAGGAGATGCCATAGACGTAGTTATTATTTATTAAATGTTTTCTGCTAGATAGACTATCAATATTCACACATTTACTCATCCCTCCAATGGAAGACCATCAGGGTATAATTCGAAGTAATTATTTTTTTCTCATTAGTCATTAGTCCTTTATTCAAAGTGAATAACCAATAACCAATGACCAATGACTAATGACTAATGACTGAATTTTTCACTTACCCATTCACAACATCTCCACCATTGACATGTAGCACTTGTCCAGAGACATAAGAACTATCATCAGAAGCTAAGTATACGTAGCTAGGAGCAACTTCTTCTGGTTGTCCGGCTCGTTCCATTGGTACTTGTTTGCCAAAAGTTTCAACTTTCTCTTCGGGGAAAGTTGAGGGAATTAAAGGTGTCCAGATTGGCCCTGGCGCGACAGCATTAACGCGAATTCCTTTGGATACCAAATTTTTTGATAAGGAGCGAGTGAAAGCAACGATCGCACCTTTTGTGGAAGAATAATCTAGTAGTTGTGGACTACCTTTATAAGCTGTTACCGATGTGGTATTGATGATAGCACTGCCCGTTTGTAAATGCTTGAGTGCAGCTTTAGTCATGAAAAACATTGAGAATATATTAGTGCGGAAAGTTCGCTCTAGTTGTTCTTCAGTGATTTCTTCAATGCTTTCTTTGGGATGTTGTTCAGCAGCGTTGTTGACGAGAATATCGAGTTTGCCAAACTCACCAACTGTTTGTTGTATGGCTTGCTGACAAAAAGTTTCATTGCCAATATCACCTGCAATCGTTACTGCACGACGCCCTTGTTTTTCTACCAAATGTTTTGTTTCTTTGGCATCATCGTGTTCGTTAAGGTAAAGAATAGCTACATCTGCACCTTCTTTTGCAAATGCGATCGCAACAGCACGACCAATCCCACTATCTGCGCCCGTAATCAATGCTACCTTATCTTGTAACTTACCACTACCCCGATACTGAGCATCATCTGCTTTGGGTTTTGGTGTCATTTCTGATTCAACACCTGGCGTTTCTTGTTGCTGTGGTGGTTGTAATTTTTGCTCTTTTTTCTCTTTTGGTTCTTTTGCTTTAGCCATCTGTTTTACCTTGGTAATTGAATATTGAATGGGTATTGAAAAAGGGTAATTGGGCAGTAGTTACACTCCATCTTTCTCCTATCCCCTATTTCATAACTAAACCTTGGATCGAAAATTCAACCCAAGGTTTATTTTTTGCTTTGACTTTCACTAGCAATTTGCAATTTTAGGCATTTCTATCCTGGATGTTTGCCAAATTTACTTATTCGAGCAACTCTACGCAATTTACATTACTTACATTATTTATCCTCACGCCTGACCATGAAAAAAAGTACACAACTCTAATGTGATGAAGAATTTCTCTTTTTCACCTGCTTTCAAGTTAACTATTATATTGCTGTACTTTATCGCCCCCTAGAGGTAAAGTATGCTGCAATTAGCTCAACCTTAAGAGGGAAAAGAATTAAAGAAGTCGGCGATTTGTGGGTTGCTATAGCTCGATCGATCCTTGCGGACTTCCGGAAATTTTTTACAAAACTACCTGAATCTTGACACGGCAACTATACATCGTCCAAAAGGGTGCTTGGTGCGCTACATTGAGATCATTAGAGGGCATGGGTTATGGCAACATTAAATATTTCCGAGTTAGAACAGGTTGAAAAGTTTCGCCACTTACAATTAACCCTGCGCGAACGCTGGAAAACGAGCGAAATATTTGACAATAGTGAAGCGGATATTTTAATTATTCCCTCCTTGAGTCTTGACCAGGGAGAACTCCAAAAGATCGAAGGCTGCGAGCATTATGAAGAAAGATTACTATTTTCCTTAATTCGGTTGCGGAATCCCCGAACTCGACTGATTTATGTAACATCAGTACCGCTGCATCCGAGTATCATTGATTATTATCTGCAATTGTTGCCAGGAATTCCCTTTTCTCATGCTCGCAATCGCTTGCTGTTACTTTCTACTTACGATTCCTCTTTTAAGCCTCTGAGCCAAAAGATTTTAGAACGCCCCCGCTTGCTAGAGCGGATTCAGAAATCTTTGAGGCTAGACAAATCATTTATGATCTGCTACAACTCTTCGCACTGGGAAGGCGAATTGTCTTTAAAATTGGGTGTACCACTGTATGCGGCTGCACCAGATTTACAAATTTGGGGAACAAAAAGTGGCAGTCGGGAAATCTTCAAGGAAAGCGGAGTACCGCATCCAGATGGCAGCGAAAAAGTTTGGAACCATACAGATTTGACAGAAGCTACTGTTGATTTGTGGGAACGGCAACCAACATTAAAACGGGTAGTAGTAAAACTTAACGAGGGCATTTCTGGAGAGGGAAATGCATTGTTGGATCTCAGACCGATTGAGAATTTAGCACCAAACACTGGTACTCATGCCGAAAGGATAGCAGCAATTAGCGATCGCTTATCAACGATGCGCTTTCAAGCAAAACAAGAAACTTGGGATAGTTTTTTGGGAAAAATGCCTGAGTTAGGGACAATTGCTGAAGCATTCGTGGAAGGGGAAATTAAGCGATCGCCCAGCGTTCAAGGACGGATCACTCCCCAAGGCGAAGTGGAAATCCTGTCAACTCACGACCAAATTCTCGGAGGCCCAGACGGTCAGATTTATCTTGGTTGCAGCTTTCCTGCTGATGAAAGATATCGATTGCAATTACAGCAATTGGGGCTTCAAGTTGGCAAAAAGCTAGCAGATAAAGGCACTTTAGAGCGGTTTGGTGTAGATTTTATCGCTGTTGACAAGGGTAATGGAGACTGGGATATTCAGGCGATCGAAATTAACCTGCGTAAAGGCGGTACAACGCATCCATTCATGACCCTGAAATTATTAACGAACGGCCGCTATGACCTTTCCACGGGTTTATTTTATAGTCAACAAGGTCGTCCAAAATATTACATTGCCACTGATAATCTGCAAAAAGAGCGCTATCAGGGATTATTACCCAATGATTTGATGGATATCATTGCTCACCACAGACTGCACTTTGACAGCGGTACAGAGACGGGTACAGTGTTTCATCTTATGGGCTGCCTTTCGCAGTTTGGCAAGGTGGGATTAACCAGCATCGGTGATTCACCGCAACAAGCACGAGATATTTATAACAAAGTTGTCAAAGTTCTGGATGAAGAAACCCGCAACGAAAATCGTGATTTCTCGGCATTTTCAGATTATTCCTTTCCTGTAGTTTGGGATGAATTATAAGCTAACGCGCCTACATATTGCACAAACTCCGTGTAGACCGTCATTAGTCATTTGTCATTAGTCATTTGTCATATCATGTCCGCTTGATTGCTTATTAAACCCGAAGAACCCCACCCCGCCAAAGCTGTGCTTTGTCTCCCCTCCCCGCTCTTCGGGAGGGGTTGGGGGTGGGGTTCTTTTATTATGGGTAATTTGGCGGACATGATATCATTTGTGTTTACTAAGGACAAAGGACAATTGACAAAGGACAACCTCTCCTGAAGGAGACGCTGCGCGAACACCAGTTGATGTGCTTTTATTTTTGCGTAACAGCTTAGTTAAGGAATGTCGTTTGTAACCACGATCGTGGCACAGCAAGCCTTGTGCCCCAATGATATTATGTCTGCCAGTTATATATACAGCGTATTTCAGGTAAATGAAGTACACGGGTAGGGGCATATGTTGTGCCCCGCCGATTAGTTCTAAATGGGCCGATCGCTGTTAGGTAAATTTTGCTGGTTGCTTGGCTGTTTACCAGATTGCAATTGGGTATATATATAGGTTACTACGGCTAAAGTTAGCCCAATAGCCAACACCACGCCTACGATTCGCAAGAAATTGGGAGTAATTCTCGTAGTTAGCTGCTCACTTAGCCTTGGTTGGTAAATAGTATCATCCGTTCGTGTTTGTGTTCTGCTTTGATTAGACGCAGGTCGTGGCTGATACAACGTCACATCTGGTTGCACTGGCGGTCTACTTTGATTCGATCCTGGTCGCGGCTGAAACAACGTCTTATCTGGTGGAACTGGCGGTCTATTTTGATTAGATCCTGGTCGTGGTTGAAACAACGTTTTGTCTGGTGGTACTTGTTGACCACCTTGATTAGATCCTGGTCGTGGTTGAAACAACGTCTTATCTGCTGGTACTTGTTGACCACCTCGATTAGATCCTGGTCGTGGTTGATATAACGTCACATCAGGTTTGCTGGTGTTCGGATTATTCACAGGATTCTGTTGATTTTGCTCAACTGGGTTAAATGGTCTGGGAACGGTTTCGTGATTTGAGCCTTGGTTGTGTCCCGCCTGAATGGGAGGAACGATTGGATCAGATTGGTTTTGTTTAATCGGGTCAAATAGTCTGGGAACGGTTTCGTGATTTGAGCCTTGCTTGTAAGCAGATGGAGGACGAATAACAGTATCGTCGTTTGATTGTCTGGGAACTGTTTCGTGGTTTGAACCTTGATTGAAACCAGATGGAGGACGAATAACAGTATCGTCGTTTGATTGTCTCGGAACCGTTTCGTGATTTGAGCCTTGCTTGTAAGCAGATGGAGGACGAATAACAGTATCGTCGTTTGATTGTCTGGGAACCGTTTCGTGGTTTGAGCCAAGATTTGAAGAAGGTTGCGATCGCCCAGTAAGTTCTCCGGGTACGCTGGATTCGGTGGCAAATTTGGCAGCAGCTTGTAAAGCTTGATTTAGTTCTTCTACTGTTGCAAATCGGTTGGCTGGGTTTTTTTGGAGACATTTCATCACCACCGCTTCTAATTGTTCGGGTAAATGCTCACACCCTGGTTGCTCGCGCAGTGGTTTTGCTGGCTCATAAGCATGAGCTAATACCCAAGAAGCCTCACTCACATGACTACCCTTAATGCTGATTCCAAAGGGGTCGGCTGCACTCAGCATTTCATAAAGGATAATCCCTAAGCTGTAAATATCACCTCTAGCATCCAGGTTGCGATCACTTTGGATTTGTTCGGGAGGTGCGTAACGAAATGTACCGATAAATGTACTAGTTATATTTGTAATATTGGAATTTTCTGAAGATTCACTACGAATTTTGGCAACACCAAAATCCAAAACCTTCACCCACTCTCCCAAATCTGTGGGCATCAAAAATATATTATCTGGTTTCAGGTCGCGATGAACTACCTGAATATGTTCAGTGGTTTTGCCGCCATCCCGTTGGAGAGTCACTCCTTGATGAGCAAGCTGTAAACCCTTACAAACT
The DNA here is from genome assembly GCF_034530895.1 of Nostoc sp. DedQUE08. Taxonomy (NCBI): domain Bacteria; kingdom Bacillati; phylum Cyanobacteriota; class Cyanophyceae; order Nostocales; family Nostocaceae; genus Nostoc; species Nostoc sp. DedQUE08. Next base: position 13,316 of record NZ_JAVRCD010000021.1, on the reverse strand, counting down.
TGCGCCATAATCTTCACCGTCCGCTCAACAGACAGCCGCTTTTCGCGCAGCAGTAATTGCCTGAGCGTTTGTCCCCGTAAATATTCCATGACATAAAATGGAAAACCTTCTGGGGTTACACCACAATCACTAATCTTCACAATGTGGTCGCTTTGCAAAGCAGCACAAACTGCCACCTCCCGCTCAAAACGCTTTCTCATTTCGAGTGATGCCACTAGCGTATCTTTGAGCAACTTCAACGCTACCTGCTGACCAACACGGGTGTCTGTTGCTAGGAAGACTTCTCCCATGCCACCCCCGCCCAACCGTCTGTCTAAACGGTATCGCTGGTTATCACCGACGAAGCGACCATTCCAAGAATTTGAAGAAGGTGGGGATTTCATCTGGGGCAACCCATCCTAGTTACTTTAAGTGTTAACTTTATTCAGAGATAATACTAGTATTACAAATATGATTGCTTCATAACTTAGATGAATATTAGTAATATATACTACTAGTAGTTATCTAATTATACTCAGCTTAACATATTAGTAAGTTAAAGTAATATGATAAATTTGATAAAATGTTTAAACTTTAGACCTAATAGCAGTTGAAATTTGTTCCTGATATTAAGTTAGCGCGAGTTGCCGAGAATCGTCTGCTTCAGTAGTACTGAGTGACTAAAAGAGTAAAACCGTAGAGCGCAAACTACGAACTTAGCAAGTCAAACTTTACAGACAAGTAATTGAATTTAACACTCTGATTAAATTACACTGCTAATTTTGACTAGCAAATCAGGAGGCTAAGATGGAAAGCAACACCACAACATGGTGGATATATGCATTATTGTCAGCTGCCTTTGCAGCATTGACAACTATCTTTGCCAAAATTGGGATAGAAAATGTGAATGCTAATTTAGCAACAGCAATCCGAACTGTGGTCATTTTGGTAGTTGCTTGGGGGATTGTATTTTTTCAGGGAAACGTAGTTAATATCTTAGCTATACCCCAAAAAACCATGATTTTCTTATTATTATCTGGAGTATCTACAGGGTTATCATGGATTTTTTACTTCCAAGCCTTACAAGCAGGAAAAGCTTCCCTTGTTGCACCAATTGATAAATCAAGCTTGGTATTAGTTTTATTATTTTCAGTCATTTTTTTGGGAGAAACATTAAGCTGGAAGATCGTTTTAGGAACTGGGTTAGTAGTCATCGGCACTTTAGTTTTAATCATTTAAAATCTTAATTAAGCTCTACTCGCTCCCAAATTAAGAATTAGGTTTTCTTTATCCGGCAAAACCCTAGCTTTTTGACAAATACTTTTTTCACATCACAGATTATCGATGAAGTGAAAAAAGTAAAACTACTGTCCCATAAAGGTTTAAGTTGAAGCGTTCGTGCTGATAGTCTTGGCAACAACAGGACTTAAAGTTTTGCAAAATAGATTATTCTATTAATGTACTCTGGCGTACATGATTAATATGTGCTATTGCCATGAGGAATCAGGATGAGTAATGTGCTATCTATAGCCGCAGTGACAGCAGTACTAAAAGTCTTGCTGGAAAATGGTTTAGTCAGCGATCCGATCGCTGCTAGTGTTGGTGATGTGATTGTAACTGCCCTACCGCCCGATCGAATTTCAGTTGAAGCTGACGAGCGTGCCCAAATCAACCTTTTTCTCTATCAAGTGACGCAGAACCGCAATGTCGATTGGGTATCTCAAGAATTTCGCAGCAGGCACTCACGGATTAATGGAAACCCACGCTCTCCAATTCCACCACTAGCTCTCGATCTCCACTACTTACTCACAGCCTACGGAGCTAAAGATTTTCAGGCAGAGCTTTTACTCGGCTATGCAATGCATTTATTACACAAAACACCAGCGATCGCATCTGATATTATTGAAAATACTTTGATAAATGCATCTACAACCAATACCTCAAGTGCTTTTTCGCAAGCTGTAGCAAGTGTGTCTGTATCCAATTTAGCAGAACAAATTGGGCAGATCAAACTGACTCCAGAGTTTTTTAACATGGAAGAAACTTCTAAGTTATGGTCTGCTTTACAAACACACTATCGACCTTCAGCTACCTATTTAGCATCAATGGTATTGATTGAAAGTAGTAAATCTGACAAAGAAGAAGATTTCTACATGATGCCCTTGTCTCAACCGAATATAGAGCAAGTTATAGCTCCAACAAAAACCGAACAAATGATTGTTGCAGGTACAAAATTAGTAATTCGTGGTAAACGGTTACGCGGTGAAATCACACGAGTTCGTTTTAGTAATACGGAAACATTACTAGTACCTCAAGAAGTCAAAGAAACGCAAATCAGCTTATTAGTCCCGCCAGATTTATACGCCAGTATACAGGGTGTCCAAGTTGTACATTTAACAATGGGCAATGCAGAGCAAACGAATCATCTAGTTGAATCAAACGTGGCGGCTTTTGTTTTACATCCAACAATTACAGCATTCGTTACTCAAGTAGAAAATAGCGGTGAGAATTTACGCGCAGCAGAAATTACCGTTAAATTCCAGCCCAAAGTAGGTAAAGAACAGCGAGTAGTTTTGCTACTCAATGAGATATCAGGTGAGAATCCGGTAGCTTACTCTTTTTTGGCTGCACCACCTACCCAAGACACTGATGCGATCGCGATTCCGGTCAAAAATATCAAACCCGGAACTTATATTGTCCGCGTGCAGGTAGATGGCGCCGAAAGTCCACTTCACAAAAATCAGTTAGGGGAATATGATTCGCCACAGGTGACAATTTTATGAATGCTACGACAATTAATCACAATTGGGATGAGGCAAACTACCGCTACCTATCAGCAGCTCTAGCTGTAGTGCGTGGTATTTTGGAAAATCACACGGCAAAAGATGAAGAGAACCACCAAGAGCATTTACAGCAAGCGTTACAGGAAGCTGCTGCTGCTATGCCTGCACCATCGGCATTGGAGAGAGTCTGCAAAATGTTTCGCCTCTCATCCTTTGAACGTAATTTGTTGCTGTTGTGTGCAGGTATGGAATTAAATGGAGATTTTGCCAAATTGTGTGCCATAGTTCACGGCGATTCACAACGAGCTTACCCAACTTTGGGTTTAGCTTTGGCAGCTTTACCCGATGTCCACTGGGATGCGATCGCTCCAAATGCTCCCTTACGTTATTGGCGGTTAATTCAAATTGGTGATGGTCATGCCCTAACTCTCAGTCCCTTAAGAATTGACGAGCGGATTTTACATTATCTCACGGGTATTCAATATCTTGACGAACGGCTAGCTGGTATCATTGAGCCATTACCAGAGGTTAGCGATTTAGTACCCTCGCACCAAGATTTAGCAGAGCGAATCGCAGCAGTTTGGTCGCAAGCTTACAAGGTTAATAGCTTGCCAATTGTCCAGTTATCTGGTACTGAAACTGCCAGTAAACGTGCCATTGCCGCCACAGTTTGTCAGCTTCAGGGTTTAAGTTTGTGGGTAATGCCTGCACAAGTCATTCCTTTAGCACCTGGCGAGTTGGATAATCTCATTCGCCTGTGGACTCGCGAGACGATTTTAAGTAAGAGTGCCTTACTGATAGACTGCAACGAACTGGATACTAATGATATAGTGCGGCTGAATGCGATCGCTCGTTTCATCGAACGCATAAACGGCTTTTTAATAGTTACGAGTCGAGAACGCATCGGCTTATCACAACGCCTAATAGTTAATTTTGACGTACATCAACCAACTAGCAAAGAACAAAGTGCAGTTTGGCAAGATGCACTAGGGGCGAGTGCATCGCAAATGAATGGGCAAGTCAAAACCTTAGTGGATCAGTTTAATCTCAGTGCTGCAACCATTCGCGCTGCTTGTGCAGAAGCCGCAGGACAATTAGCACAAACACCAGAAACCGATATCACCAGCATTTTATGGGATGCCTGCCGCGTGCAAGCACGTCCGCGCTTAGATGAACTCGCCCAACGGATTGAGCCATCTGGTGATTGGGATGATTTAGTATTGCCAGAGGCGCAGAAACAAGTTCTCCGCGAAATCGCGGCTCATGTACGGCAACGTAGTACTGTATATAACAATTGGGGTTTTGGAGGCAAGAGTGCTAGGGGATTGGGAATCAGCGCTTTATTTGCAGGTAGTAGCGGCACTGGGAAAACTTTGGGAGCAGAAGTACTGGCCCATAAATTACGCCTCGACCTCTATCGGATTGATCTATCATCGGTAGTCAGCAAATATATTGGCGAGACAGAGAAGAATTTGCGTCGGGTATTTGATGCCGCAGAACAAGGTGGAGTGATTTTGTTATTTGATGAAGCCGACGCTTTATTTGGTAAACGCAGTGAAGTTAAAGATGCGCGCGATCGCTATGCCAATATAGAAGTTAGCTATCTATTGCAACGGATGGAAAGCTACCCAGGTTTAGCAGTATTGACTACTAACTTGAAGAGTGCAATTGATACAGCCTTTCTGCGGCGGATTCGCTTTGTGGTGCAGTTCCCCTTCCCTGATACAACACAAAGAGCCGAAATTTGGCGGCGTGTCTTTCCAGCCGAAACCCCAACCGCAGATTTAGATGCTCTGCAACTAGCACGACTCAATGTTGCTGGGGGTAATATCCGTAACATAGCTTTAAATGCCGCTTTCCTCGCTGCCGATGCTGGGGAACCAGTGCAGATGAAACACGTATTGCGGGCGGCTCAAACAGAATATAGTAAGTTAGAGAAACCCTTGACTGATGCGGAAGTTGGCGGCTGGATGTAATTTTGCAATTTTGACCTTATACCAATTTGAAAAATGATTGCGACAGATGGATTCACACCAAGCCAGACGCACGAAAGCAATTCCAAATCTAAAATCTAAAATCCAAAATCTAAAATGATATTACTCTGGTAATTCACCAAATCTTTCCCGATAGCGAGCAAGCATGGACTCCATTTGAGCAAGTTGCTGCTCGGCTTGCTGACGCTGTTGCTGTTCTTGATGTGCTACTTCTTCTGGCGTGGGGGTTAGTTGTCCATCGGGAGTGAAAAAGCGCAACTTCGATTGATAAACTCCCAAATATAACTGCAATTGCTGACTCCATAACCAACCAGCTTCATTTGCTTGCAGTTCTTGATAACGACCATCTAGTAAATGAAATCCTTTAAATTCTAAACTTACCGGGTCAAACCAAAAATAATCAGGAGTCCGCCAAATATCCTGATAGATTTCCTTTTTCAACCCTCTATCAGTAGCAGCTGTTTTGTCAGAAAGAATCTCTACAATCACATTTGGGTATTTGCCATCTTCTTCCCAAACTACCCAGCTTTTGCGTGTTTTGCGTTGGGTATTTAAAACTACAAAGAAATCGGGGCCTCTAAATTGCTCAGACTTGCGTTGACGCGGACTGTAATAAATCGTCATATTACCGCAAGCGTAGAAATCTTGACGCTCTTGCCACAACCATTCCAAACACTGAATCAACAGCAGTATTTGCCGCAAGTGAAGTTCTGTTTCCAAAGGTGGTTCATCACTGTATAAATCACCAGGAGGAAATATAACATCTTCTGGTGTGTCTTCTAAAATTATTCCTAAATCTTGAGCAGAAGACATAATTATTTCTCGTTTGACAAGATAAATCTAACTTAACCCAATTCATTCACCTGCAAAAGCGATCGCCCCAGCTTTGTAGAATTATAAATCTCACTCACACAGAGTCACTGCTAGCACAGAATAATTTCTACTTAAGTCGATAGCGATCGCCACGAAACAAATTGTATAATTTGATTCAAAAATCTGCTTGAGGATGTGAGATGAGCGAGCGAATTGGGCGCAACAAATCAGCCGCATCAACTTTTACAAATCCATCACTTGCCTCCCCAGGTATTCCCACACTGGCGAATCCAATACGCGGCTTTGGCTCACAAATCAATACTCTCCCGCCCCAAACAGTAACTGAGGTAGCACCAGACTTTCAAGAAGTCCAATCTGCCCAAGAGCAATTATTGGAACCAGAAGTCATCAAAGAAAAGCCCCAGACTCACGACATTAGTCGCATATCCTTGCATCGTCTCCAGGCAAAACTCACAGTTGGAGAACCGCACGATCAGTATGAACAACAAGCAGATTGGGTGGCCAATCAAGTGATGCGAATGGTTCCTAACCTACAGCCTATCCAAGATTCCTTGCAGCGAAAATGTGGGGTCTGTGAGCAGGAACAAGAAGAACTGCAAACCAAGCGATCGCTACAACGTTATACCGATGGCAGCTTGCAGGCTGGGGATAATATTGAAAGTCGGTTGAATAGTAGTAAAGGAGGCGGTACTACTTTACCAGATGACGTGCGCTCCTTTATGGAACCCCGCTTTGGTTATGATTTTAGCCAGGTGCGGGTGCATACTGGTGATGAAGCAGTCCAGATGAACCAAGAGTTGGGCGCACAGGCGTTTACACATGGTAGTGATGTTTACTTTGGAGCCGGGAAGTATCCAGGTAATAATGAGTTGACTGCCCATGAATTGACCCATATAGTGCAGCAATCAGGAGCTATAGAAAGAAAATGCACTACCTGCCAGGAAGAAGATGAGCAAGTTAGAAGAAAAGAAGATGAGAAAATCTTACCTGATACTTCTTCCAATGGTGATACATCACAATTCTCCAACAGCACCGCAAAACTTTTAGATTTGATTGCCCGTTTAGAAAAACTGCATACTCATTCGGACAAACAAATAGAGTCGCAGGCAAGTACTGAGTCTACCGACAATCAGCCTTTGCAAAAAGAAGGTCAGCAGCATTTGGATACTTTGTCTCATGGTTTACAGCAACTACGAGCAGCTGCTTCCAGTGATGACGAAACTTTGAAACTGCGGGTTCTTGCAGCGTTTACCCCATCTGCTATGCAAACAGCCCAGACAAAGGCATCAAATCAAGTCCAAACAGCTTCTGGGTCGTCTTTGGAGTCAAGTTCGACTGCCAGTATACAGCGTGCGCCAGTCGGTATTGCCACCAAATCTCTAACAATTAGTTCACAGCAGAATGCCACAGAAATCGAAGCAGACCAAGTTGCAAAAGCAGTAACTTCTGGCAAATCAGTTGCAGTCAGTCAACGTTCTCCAGAGGAGAAAATTAATCGCTTTGCAGGAGGAGAAGAACTCATTGCTTTGGGAACTGGGTTACTTGTAGCAGATGCCGAAGCTGCACCCGTCGAAGTAGCAACAGGCCCTCCCGGTTGGGCGATCGGATTAGGTATTGCTGTTGCTGCTGTAGTTATTATTGGCGTTGGTATTGCTATCTCTTCTGATACTGATATCCCAGCAACTCCAGAACCGGAAGCTAAACCAGTTCCACAACCTTTGCCAGTACCAGTGCCTATACCTCGACGTTATCCAAACCAGACGTGTGAGGATTCGGTACTTGATACATTGCAACAAGAGATGCACGCTTTTTGCGATAAGATTGGGGGTGAAAGTTGTAGCCCCAGCAAAGTAAGTCCAAAGAAGCTAGCGCGGCGACCCTGCTCAGAGATTCGTCAACGCATTCAGGCAGTGCAGGAATGTATGCGTCTCAGAGAAAATATCCAAGATAAGTGTTTTGGTGGTCAACCCGATCAAGCGCATAAGGATGTTATTGAACAACTTAAAAGTGGACTTCAACATTGCTTGAATCTTGAAAAGGTCAACTGTGCACCAGGTCATCCAATGGCAAATCTTTGAATTATGTTAATGGATCTCTTTCAAGCGATCGAAAATCAGAATTTAGACTGCATCGCAGAATTACTGTCACACGGAGCCGATCCAAACAGTCTTCGCCCAGAATTTCCACGATGGACACCCCTACATGAAGCAATTGAGCAACTTGAAGATGGTGGTGAGATCGAATCTTTAGTTCTGTTACTTCGGCATGATGCATCTGTTGATACTTGGGATGCTGACCATGATTCTACACCACTGCTGATGGCACTTTTCCGTGGGCAAATAGAAGCTGTTCGCTTGTTGCTGGCTGCTGGTGCAGATCCAAACGTTGTTGGTAGCGAGGGTGACTCACCATTACGCTGGTGCGTTGAACAAGGGGACTACAACACAGCAGCAATGTTACTTCGTTGTGGAGCAACCAAAACGCTCAATGATGCTGGCGGTAGCAGTGGAATGACAGCACTTGGGCAAGCCGCAAAACGGCTTGATTTAAAAATGATTGAACTTCTCTTACAAGCAGGAGCAGATCCAGAAGTTTATGATGCTGATAAGTTTACTGCATATCGACGGTTGCCGCCACGGAACGAAGCAAAAGACGATGCTGTGTGGGTTGCAGCAGAGGCACTGCTAATGCGCTGACTGCGATCGCACGAAGCCCAACCACTAGAAATGGAGGGTATTTTTGTACTTTATTAACTTGCAATCTGCTGTAAATTTTGGAAAAAAAATAGCAGTAGTGTCTACTTCTATAACATTAATTATTTTGGCAGTTATAGCTCAAAGACTCAAAACTCAATTTGAGGATTCCTACACTCGCCATGAATAAATTGGTGTTGTACTATGTCACTCAATTACTGTGGCAAAAATTTGAAACCGCAAGTTGGAAACTTTTTCAACTTGTTTTGGTGCTTTGATTTCAGTAAATAGCTGAATCGCTCGATCGAAATTTATTTGACTTTCATCAGGCTTCAACATCTTTTGATTAGTTAAACCCAATTGAAAATAAGCTTCAGCCAGATCGCATTTAGCGCCTATTTTATCCAAAAGTTCGATTGCTTCTGTATGCTTAACAAGAGCTAATGCAAAATCTGTTTTTTGTCGATGGATTTCTGCTAAACCATTGAGTGTTTTTGCTTTTACCTGCATATAATGACTTTTTTCAGCAAAAGTCAAAGCTTGCTGGAATATCTGATTTGCCTGAGAAAATTCACCTAAATTGACGTATGTTTGACCCAAAATTTGCATGAAATAGACAAATCTCCCAGTTTGTTCTACTAGTTTTTCCTTCGTAATATTTTGATAAGCTACATCTGCTAATTGATATGAAGAATCGCGCAAACCTAAATAAGAATACACCAAAGCTAAACAGACTGAAGCTTTCTCTGCCCAGCGATGATGCTCGGTATTTTGAGCTAAATAAATTACTTTTTGAAATAACTTTGCGGCTGCCTCTAGTTCCCACAAATCTATTTGATAAAGACCAATACTTAATAAAGAATCTACCTCTAGCATTCTCAGATAGTAAACTGTATGTTTATTCTCTGGCTGAGGTACAAGTGATTTGAGTGCTTGGGTTGCGAGTGTAATAGTCTTTTCTTGACAAGCGATCGCTTGACTAATTTTACCTGTTATCCAATATAAATCGCCTAATATATTATAAAGTTCGCTGAGATTTTGGTCATCTTCTAGATTGTTAACAACTCGCTCAATTGCCGCAAGTATCGGTTGAATTAAACCCATCCGATACAATGTGCTACCAAGAGGTAAAAACTGCTGCCATTGATTATTTCGGCTTTTTAAAATGACCTTACCCGCCAACTCAAATTCATGAATTTCTATGTAGTGATAATATGCTTCTAGAGCTTGCAAAGCATCTTTAAAGGTTTCAATTTGTTTAACACTAATTGTCCAAAATTCTGCGGCTTTGTGGTTGGCAATTTGCCATTCATCGGTGAGGCGTAAACGTGCGATCGCTTCTTTTTGAATCACCGGATGTAACCAATATTCGCCTTTTTCACACTCCACCAAAGACCGATTTCTCAAGGAGGCGATGATTTGGCGATGTTGATCGGCTGGAACATCCCACAGTAAACAAAACAATCCTTGTGATGAAATGCTGGGTATATCTTGGTAACGATAACATCCTAAACGGCAAAGGAGGCGATATGCTTGGGGATCGAGAGCTTGCAAACGATTGATTTGACTAACGGCTAAATTTTTTAAGTCGGTTGCGGCTAACGGATCGGCATGATTTTCTTGCCAATAAAGAACCATGTCACCGTCAAAATCTTCCTGAATCGAACCGCAGAGAATTCCCATTGCTTTAGCATTACCGCCATAAGTGCGATGCATGATTTGCAAGGTAGGCGAGTTAATAGTTAACCCACGGTTGCTAAAAAACTGTTGCCATGCGCTTTCATCCAAACCAGGAAGCCGATAATGATTGACATTTAACCCAGGTTCACAAAGGCGATCGCGACTAGTAATCAAGGTAACAGATTGCACCCTGGCATCAGCCAACACTCGCAATAGTTCTACATAGTTGCGGTGAGAAGCAATCAACGCACCATGTCGATCTAATGCAGGTTCGAGATTATCAATTAACACCCCAATGCGTCGATTGTGGAGTTGGCGTTTGAGTCGCGCCAAAGTTACCCCAAATTCTACCCCAGGTTCTTCGTCAAAATCTTGTTTAAGCCATTCCTCTACAACTCGTTCGGCGGGGGTGATGTTTTGCGTTTCCTTCGCCATCAGTAGTTCCAAAACCAAATCAAACCCCTGATGGAGATATTGCTGCGCTAGAGTAGTTTTGCCTAAACCGCCTTCACCTTGGATCACAATCACTTTCGAGCCTTGATTTACCAAAGTATTTAAGTGAGCGATCGCTTCTGTTCGTCCAATAAAATTGGTATCCTCTAATTTTGGGGTAGGTTGGGGCGATCGCGAGTAATCGATCAGACTTGATGATATAGCAGTAGTTTTTCTCAGAACTCGCTCTAAAGTAGCGCGACAATTACTTTTGGTTATCTTTTCTCGCAGTACTTTAGAAAGCAGCTTCCATAACTGAGAACCAGCATCCTTAGCGTGTCCTTCCGTACAACCGTAAGCATGAGCGATATCCAAGTATTTTCTACCCAACCAAACTTGCACAAGAATCACTTTTTGCAAATCGCTCAACCGTTCCCCAGTCTGAGGAGGAATTATGGCGTCTAACCATGCTAATGCTGCTTCAGCGTCCATTGGGTAACGACAAGGATAGTTCAGATTTTAAGGACAACTATAAATTACTTTACAGTTATGTTGCTGGAGTTTTTGGATAAGATTCTGTAAACCCGACTTTTTTCCCGACTTTTCAGAATAAAGCTTTCTCATCTAATAAAATAAAGGTCATTAGGTCATCTCAGCACCATCATTACTTATGGTGAAATCAGACCCCCGTCAATTGCCTAGCAGTGCTGAACTTCCTTGTTCAGACGATACCCCTGTGGATAACGAAGATCAGAACTTTATTCCCAACTTGCTTCTCTTCTTGCTGCAATATATTTGGGCAAACCGTAATGACTGGTTTTTCAGCGTGGATATGGGCGTTTACCATACCACAGGGGTTAGTCCACTTGTGCCGATTGTACCAGACGGATTTTTGAGCTTAGGTGTAGAACGCCGCAAGTCAGATAAATCTCGTAAAAGCTATGTTGTCTGGGAAGAAAACAACATTGTGCCTATCCTGGCTTTAGAAATTGTCTCTTTAACTCCGGGTGGAGAATACGACAAAAAATTAGACATTTATGCCAAGTTAGGGGTACTGTACTACATTATTTATAATCCAGAGTATTGGCAAAGAGACCGTCACCAACCTTTTGAAGTTTATCGTTTAGTAGATGGTAGCTATCAATTGCAAATTGGTGAACCCTTTTGGATGCCAGAAATTGGTTTAGGAATTGGTAGAGGGCAATACGTATCTGGTAATATCCAGCGTCAGGTTTTGTATTGGTATGACCAACAAGGAAATCGTTATCAAACTTCAGAAGAACAGCTTGAATTAGCGCAAAAACAACTTGAGCGTTATCGTCAGCAATTTGGAGATTTGCCGGAATAATGCAAGCATTAGCTTTAAGGCCGCGCCTTCTCCGCTTCTAGCAAAAATAGAATTGTACTTGCCGTAATATGAAGCTGGTAAGCAGCAAAGTGTTGTGGGACAGTAAGTGGCTGAGAACCTTGACCATGACCTGCATTTTTATTTCTCATAGTAGGAACTCCACTTTCGAGATTTGATTTGAGTGAGGTAAATTGAGTCTGCAAGTAAGAAGGAATCAGATTGTTCTGCAAGCAAACATTAATAAGATTTTTCGCCGTATCTCCAGGTTGATAAATCCAGCCTTGAATATCACAAATAGTTTTCATAGTACTCTCGAAAGCTTTTAGACAATCAACAAGACATTCTTTATAGCGCCCATGTCTATAATGTTCGTGTGCTTTCAAAAATTCTTCATTTGCTCCCTGAAATCGCTTATCACTTAGTAATTCTAAAACTGGCTTTACAGCTTCAGCATGGATTATTTGAGAGTCCACTCTAATAATTTCACCTGACTCATACTGATAGCCTACCCCGTGTTCTCTAAATCTATAGTTCAATTCTTTAATTGCTTCATCAGGAGTAATTTTTGATTTAGTTATACATCGTAAACTATCGTCACTGTATTCTCTATCAATCAATTCAAAGCTTAACTCTACAATATCAAGTATCTCTTCTATGACTTTATTTTTCAACATAAAATCAAATACATCTTGTTGTATGTAATTATTGATAGACATTTCATTCAATGATAATTTGCCATGTTCACGGCATAAAATATCATGAATCTTCTGAAAGCTTTCTATGGTTTGCAGATTCCTATGTTCGCCTATAGCATCGTTAATAATATGAATAATCTGTACGCGAAGCTCTTTAGAGATATAGTCATATCGGTAAACATCAGGAAATTCTCCCATAAGTCTTTTTTGACGTTTTGAGTATATATCGTAGACCTTCATATTTGATAAACCTATACACAATACATATATACTAGCTTTAACTATACTGCATGTAGTGGAATTCTACTTATTTAGATACGTGTAAACATCCCTTATAGATAGAGTTACACCATAGAACAGTGCAGCAAGTAAATTTATTTAAGTAAAAATAAATACATTGAGAAACCAACTTTTTCCCCGACTTTCGCAACCCTATCACATAAAACTGCCGACTTCAGCCGACTGACAAAAGGAAGCGCGATCGCTTAAGCTATTGGACAAAGTTTTGTACGGTGTGTTATTCTCTCACATCACAAACTAACCTTAATAACTTTCATTCTCCCCGTCTATAAGCTTCAATTTCTGCCGCTATTTCTTCATCAGTGAAGGAATTATTTGCGTGTATTGCTTGTATTTCTTGGAATAATTTTTTTAATTCTTCTGCTAAAGTAACCTTTTGATTATCCTCTGTCAAAATAATCACCTCAACTCTCTGTCCTGCTTTAAATGGTAAATCAGATAATACTAACTCCTTTGGATCTGCAATAGTGATATATGTTTTATAAGCGTTCATGATTTATATTGTTACTCAACTTTTATCTACCTAGGACTTACGCATTGACAAGGTTGCCAAGAAGTGAATTCAGGGAAAACAAGGA
>NZ_JAVRCD010000020.1:76247-128751 GCF_034530895.1 Nostoc sp. DedQUE08 | reverse complement strand
GTCCCCAGTCCCTAGTCCCTACGATTAATTCAGAAATCAAATCAGATTGCTATATCTACTGAGAAATATGTAAGAGGTAGGAGCAAAACAATCTTTATATATAAGAATTTTGATGAATTGCAATAGGAAATGGCAATTTCTCAAAATCAAGTAGATTTATTTCAATTTCTAATAGGGATTTTAATGAATTATAATACACTAATATAGTGTAAGAATCCTACACTGGAAATGTGGAAGATATTCAACTAAGAATGTTGACTTTACCAGTATCAATATCGTAACAAGCACCAACAATTTTTAGTTTACCTTCACGAAGCAATTTAGCTAAAATAGTTGAGCTTTCTTGCAATTTTTCAGTTTGATATTGAATGTTGGCTATAACTGCATCTTGCATATTATCGCCAGTTCTGAGCTTTACCCTTTCTACAGATGGTTTGATACCTTCAATAATCAAACCAATTCTGCCCGGAAGTGGTTCGTTTTTGATTGCTTCTGCTACTGCACCACATCTTCTATGACCCAAAACCATAATCAACTGCGAACCCAATACTGCTGTAGAATATTCCAGACTACCTATAACCGTGTCACTGACAACATTACCAGCAACTCGCACGACAAATAAATCTCCAAGTCCTCGATCGAAGACAATTTCTGCGGGTACTCTAGAATCTGCACAGCCCAATATGGCGGCAAAGGGATACTGAGCTTTCGCAACTAATCGCAGGTGTTCTAGTGATTGATCGGGATATTGACGTTTTTGATGGATAAATCTTTGATTACCATCAAGCAAGCGTTTGATGGCTTCATTTGGACTGATTGAATTAGGGTTAACTGGGTGAATATCAGCAACAGCAGTTTGCTCTGTATTCCAAAAGCTATCACCAAAAGTAGTAGCTGCAATACCTACAACACTGGCGAATTTCAAGAAATTACGTCGCCCGACAAATCCATTAATTCGACTCATCAATCTACCTGACAACAATAAAGCTGTTCCCAAGAAGATATCAGACTTAATTAAGATGCAAGAGTACTTGATTACACGGTTTAAGAGTCATTTAATATTCGCGTGATTTCGAGTGGTTAGAATCCCATCTGGTTGAGCGATGAAAGCAGATGAACAAGCGATAAAAGAGAGTCATTATAGCGGCTTTATCGCTTCTTTTCTAAATTCTAACAATTAATAAAAATATAAGTTTTTTAAAAGGTTTTTGGAGAGACATTACTTAAAATATTCTGTAAATATAGGGATATTATCTTTCAACCTATTAGTCAAACTATTTTAGAGGATGTTTGAAAAGTATTGGAAATTAAACTTTTCAAACATCCTCTAAAAGCGATAGTGTAGCTCGTTTGGTATTTGCTTCTTGATTCATTCAAACACAAAGCTCTGTTCTGACGTTCATTTTCAAAAATTTGTGGTTGACTGAAATTGGTTCTTTGGTTAATAGTGTGTTTTTTCTAGTCAAATTTAAAGTACTTTTATCTAAACTCAGGTTAGGCATCTCTTGCCAGCAGTGGCGGCAGAACCAGTAGGTTTCTTGTAAACGAATGTGACGAAGCATTTGGTTGGAACAGCAAGGGCAGTTTGTCATAAAATTGTTGTTTTATTAAAAAAATTAAACACAAATAAGTAGTTTGCTCTTGGCTTAACTACCAACAGCTTTAATTTATAAACAGAAAATAAAGAACTAATAAAGAAATGATAGTAGTTAAAAAACTTTAGAAAATATTAACAATTACTTGATTAGCGTAGGATCGCAAGAACCGCAGGCATCACTCACTCTCTAAGCTCGACTTTATCCATTTTTACGAAACCCAAAACCTGACACTGAAACCTTTGTGGGACGGTAGTTTTACTTTTTAGATTTAACCGATAATCAGTGACATGGAAAAAGTTTTTGCCAAAAAGCTAGGGTTTTTGCCGTATCAAGATAAGCAAGTTCTTAATTTTGGATAAAGTCGAGCTAAGACAGTCTATTTATACAAGAACGATTACGCCCGTTTGCTTTGGCTTGATAAAGGGCTTGATCTGCTGCCTCAATCAAATCTAAAGGAACCATACTGGGTGTCGGAATCACTGTAGCAATTCCGATACTCAAAGTGACGTGGTGCATCACAGGCGATGCCGCGTGGGGAATATTTAGCTGTTGGATAGCTTTATGAATTTCTTGGGCAACGTGAAAAGCCCCATCACTAGCAGTGTTAGGCAAGATGACAACAAACTCTTCTCCACCATAACGAGCAGCTAAATCTCTAGAACGTTTGACATTTTGTTTGAAAGCTTGGGCAATAAAGCGCAAACAATCATCTCCGGTCGTATGACCATAAGTATCGTTATATTGTTTAAAATAATCAATGTCGCATAAAAGTAGTGAGAGAAAACCTTGTTCTCGTAAAAGATATTGCCAGGTAGAATTAAGTTTAATATCAAAACATCGGCGATTGGCGATTTGAGTTAATTCATCCACCATTACCATATTTTCAAGCTGCTGGTTGGCACGCTGCAATTGTTGATAAAGTTCTGATTGCTGAATAGCGATCGCTACCTGTGTTGCCAATTGCTGAAGCAGTTCGCTTGCCCAAGATTGCCACTGACGCGGGGCGCTGCAATGATGAGCAACCAAAAGACCCCAAAGGCGATCGCCCTGTAAAATTGGTACAACCAGCTTGGCTCTGACTTGCAACTTTTCCAATAACTCTACATGACAAGGGGCAAATCCGGCGGTGTAGATGTCTGGAGTAACTCTGAGCGTACTTTCTGGATAAGACTGTCCCTGTATATTGACAAAATAGCTGTCTGTAATTTCCATATTCAAAATCGATTGCCAACCTGCTGTTATAGACTCCGTGACAATCACACCACTCCAATCACGGTTAAAGCGATAGATGATGACGCGATCGGTTTGCAGAAAATGTCGAACTTCAGCAACAGTTGTGTTTAAGATTTCATCCAAGTCTAAAGACCTACGGATATGTTGAGCGATCGCATAAACCATACGTTCCCGTTCTGTTTGCTGTTGCAGGGCAATTTGTGCCTGTTTGCGGTCTGTGATATCTGTAAATGATGTCACCACCGCAGATGGTTTTGATTCATCCGATTCAAACAGTGGTTGAGAATTGATTGAAATCCAAGTCAAACTGCCATCAGGTTTATGAACTCCCATAATCACGTTAAATTGGGGTTGTCCGGTGCGTAAGGTGACAACAGCAGGGTGAGTTTCACCTGGAAAAGAAGTACCATCTTCATGAATCGCTCGCCATAGCAAAGCGATGGAAGTTCGCCCCATCATTTGATCGGCTGTTAACCCTAAAATTCTTTCGGCACTGTCATTACAGGTGGTAATGCGTCCATCGGATTGCTGTAGGACAATACCTTCTGCCATCGCTGTAATTACGGAACGATAGCGTTGTTCGCTTTCTCGCAGCGCTTCTTCCATACGCTTGCGTTCAGTAATATCAGTATGAGTTCCTAGCATCCGTAGGGGAAAACCATTCTTGGCGCGACTCGAAACTTGACCCCGATCTAAAATCCACTTGTAGGTTCCATCCTTGCACTTAATCCGATATTCACTGACATATTGTTGGGTTTCACCGGACAAATGCTTGCTAACCTCCTCGTAAACCCTCGCTTTATCATCGGAGTGAACCCGCTGTTCCCATTCACTGAGGGTATTTCCAACTTCATGCTCTGCAAACCCTAACATTTCTTTCCATCGCCGGGAAAAAAAGACTTCGTTAGTTTCAGCATTCAAATCCCAAACTGCATCGCCATTTCCTTCCAAAGCATACTGCCATCTTTCTTCACTGGTTTTGAGTGCGGCTTCGATTTGTTTACGAGGGGTGATGTCTTCAAAAATGTATAACCGCCCAAAGTATCGATCCTGAGTATCCCGAATTTGACTGGAAAAGCGGCGAATCGTTCGCCCATCGACAAATAAAATTTCATCCTCAATCGTGCAACGATTTTCTTCAGACTGCAACGGTTTATAGGATTCGACAAATGCCGATGCATCGACAATTGAAGATATACAATCAGGAATGATGTCATTATTTTTTAAAGCACCCAAACGCATTTGGTCTTCTAGATGTTCGATGCCCCAAATTTTACAGAAGTGGTGATTGAAATAGAGGATTTCATCGGTACGATTGTCAACAACAAAAAATCCCAGCAAAGAAGTTTCAGTCATAGAACGCAGCAAAGCTTCCCGCCAGCGCAATTCTGATTCTGTACGCTGGTGTTCTTGTAGTGCAGCTTGTTGCTTGGTAATATTGTTTTCGTTGACAAGGATGATGGAGTTACCTGTTACTGGATCGCGGGTGCATCGTATATCGATCCCATGCCATTGAATTCCCTCAGTAGTAAACACCTGAGCCTCTATGCTGAACGCCTCACCGCAATTAATCGCTTTCATAGCTTGTTGTCCAACACTCTTGTCAACAAAGTGACTCAGGAAAATATTCTCAGCTGACGAGTTAGGGTACAGGGTATCCCGATAACAGCGAAGGGCTGCCGGATTTTGCATCAAAGGTACACCATCGATCGTGTAAAGCGAGATCATTACTCTGGTGTGACGTAGGGCTTCAATCGATCTGAGTGTTTCTCGATCGATCTGATTGATAATTTCTGTCGATCCTTCAACCAGCATCGCCATTCGCCCTTCTTCAATTTGAATCCCAGAAAAGATACAGCGCAGAGAAACAGGTTTTCCTTCTGGGTAAAATGTCCAGTTTTCAGTAATGGTTTTCCCTTGCTGAAATTCTTGCAAATAGCTTTGCATTCGAGTGTGAGTAGACTGGGAAACATCACTGAAGTTGCGACTGAGCAATTCTTCTCGACTTTGAGCATTCCAAATATGCACAGCGGATTGATTCGCCCACCACATCTGCAAGTTTTGAATATCATAAATCCAAACTGGAGTTTGTAATCGGTCAAATGCAATCAAGTCTGCAACTGATATATTCTTTGGCAATGCTGTTCTTGTGATAATGGAACCTCTAAAATTCTGATACAGAGTTCTTTTGATTGATTTTAACTTTGGCTGAACTGTCAAATTTTTCAGGTTTTGATTCAGTTGCAGCGTTAGTTTTTGGCAGGATGTAGCCTTTTGCCGATGGCGTTCTGCTTCCCCAAGAGCGATTCCTAGTTCTGCGGCTATCAGTTGGAAATACTCAATTTCTAAAGAACTCCATTGACGCGAACCACTGCACTGGTGAGCAATTACTAAGCCCCATAAATAAGGATATGTACTAGAAACTCCATCAAGTTCTTGATTATTGACTAAAATTGGTACTACTAAATTAGCTCGAATCTGCAAGTCTGTTAATAGTTTTTTGTAACAAGGGTCAAGGTTTGTAGTATGAATGTCTTCAATGACACTAACGCTTCCATCTCGATATCGCTCTACCCATATCGCATTGAAGCAACGATCGTAAATTAATTGCCCTAGAATCGGTTTCCATCCATTACTTACAGACTCTTCTACGATGACTCCATCTCCATCCGGCAAAAAACGATAGATAATGGCGCGATCGCTTTCTAATGTTGTTCTAACTTCGCTGACAATAATCTTGAGAATTTCACTCATTTTAAGTGACTGATGAATTTGATTGGCCAGCATCCTAATTCGATCGAGGATTTGCTTTAAATCAATTTCAGAACCCGATAGACGATTGAACAGCATAGTCATAATCTATGTATATGCACTTAGGTAGATGTAAGATTTTTCTCTGGTATTTAATTTTATTCCAAATTACCTAAAACGTTAAGTTAAATTTAAGCTTAAACTTGATATACAGCAGAATTCAGAAGTAAAACAGGCTTTATACCTGGCTTTGAGACGAATCGTTGCGTACTTTACTTTCTTTAAAATCCGCTGTAGCAATCCAAATTGAAACGTGAGAAAATATATAGGCAGAAAAAAAGTATCTATAAGTGTTTCAGCGATTTTATTTTTTACTAATAATTTAAGATTGCTATTATTGGTAATAACTTCTTGATTTTATTAAACTTATTAAGTTGAGGTATCAAAGTCTTCTTAATTCTGACTTCTTACGGATGTTTTTCCCATTCTTGTTTAATCTTTTAGTCAAGTAAAATCCCAACCCAGCAATTGAGCAACTTGAGACGGGAGGGTAACTGGATTAAAGGGTTTGAGAATTACACCTGCAACTTGATACTGTCGCAAAATTTGCGAATCCAACCATCGCGCTTTCGCACTGAGCAACACTACAGGAATAGCTTGAGTTTCTGGATGATTTCTTAGTTTATTCATAAATTCAAAACTAGCCAAATCGCGGATTGAGATATCTAATACAATCGCATCAGGAGTATAGTGTACTGCATTCTGCAATCCTTCTAATGGAGAATCTGCTGTCACCACATTCCAACCAGCTAAATCTTGGAGGCAAAATTTTACTATCTCACGGACATGCAGTTCATCATCAATGAGCAATATCGTTTTGCCGATTATATTTACCTCCTTTAGCATATTCATTTGATTTCATATACCTTTTTTGGTTACAGATATAGCAAGGGACTGGGGACTGGGTGAAAAGCCTTTTGTGTCTAAGTTTTATCGTCTGTTGATGTCCTAACCACCAAGACTTGTGCTATAAAAGGTTTTTATCTGTAACCAAAAAAATACATTACAAAAATAAAAAACTAATAAAGATATAGATTTCGTTACCAAACTTAATTATTAATCGTCCCACCCCAGAATCTCACTAACTTCGTTGCAAATAGAGGTGGGTTCAAAAGGTTTGGTGATAATCCCAGCAATTCCCATCTGGGCGAAACGGGCGCGATCGCTCCCTTGGACTTTCGCTGTTAACAAAATCACTGGTATAGCTTCGGTTTCTGAATTTGCCTGAAGTTTTTCGTAGACTGCAAAGCCGTCCATGTCAGGCATAGAAACATCAAGTAGAATGGCATCAATAGGTTCTGTCTGGGCGATTTTTAATCCTTCTGACCCTGATGCAGCTGTCAGGGTGTCCCATCCTCCTAAGTCTTCTAAACAAGCTTGCACTAATTCGCGGATTCGTTCTTCATCATCTACAATTAACAATTTTTTTGTCATTTGTCATTTGTCATTGAGTATGGGGATTGAATCTTCAATTTTGAATTTTGAATTTTGAATTTTGAATTGATTTCTCCCCTGCCTAATTTATCGGCAATGGCAGAGTGAAGAAAAACGTGCTGCCAACACCAAGAGTGCTTTCAGCCCAGATTTGCCCACCGTGCCGATCGATAATACTACGACAGATTGCCAATCCCAAGCCTGTGCCGCCTTTGGTGCGAGAATCAGAGGCATCTACTTGCTGAAATCTTCCAAAGATTGCTTCTAACTTATCTGCTGGAATACCTCGGCCTCGATCCGTTATTTGGAATAGTACGCGGTCTGTTTGCTGTTGGACACTGAGAGTAATAGTAGAATCGGCAGGCGAGAATTTAATCGCATTACCTAACAAATTGGTGAGTGTTTGCACAATAGCATCAGCCGCCGCCCAAACTTGAGCATTGGTAGGGTGAATCTTAAAGGTAATATTTTGCTGATTGGCGATCGCTTGCAGTCCTGCTACTGCTTGTTGAATTAAATCAGCTGCATTGCAGATGGTTTTTTCTAAGACAGCTCGATCCGATTCTAAGCGTTCCAAATCGAGAATATCGTTGACAAGACGCACTAAGCGATCGCTGTCGATGGCTGCAATTTCAATCATCCGCTTAAATTTATCTGGTTTTTTGTCGTAGATACCAGTTTGTAGTAAACCCAATGCTGCGCGAATTGCAGTTAAGGGAGTGCGGAGTTCGTGACTAACGATGCCAATAAACTCACTTTTGATCGAATTAATCTGCTCTAGTTCAGTGATATCTTCGGCAATCCCAGCAATCCGAACTACCTCGCCGAGTTCATTTTTGATCGGAAATGCGCGATCGCGAATCCAACGGATTGAACCATCAGGGCGGATAATGCGATATTTTTTATCGTATTGCCCTGCTTTCATCTGTTCAATGAGTTCAATTTCGACGCCCTGGCGATCTTCTGGGTGAATTGCATCTAACCAATTTGAATAGTTGTGATACAAGTCCTCACAATTTTTTTGCCAGATGGTTTGGTATGCATTGCTCACATATAGAACTTGCTGATTTTGAATATCGGTCATCCAAAATACTGCTTGGATGTTTTCTGCCAGCTGACGAAATTTTTCTTCGCTGTGGCGTAAAGCATCTTCGATGCGTTTGCGTTCGGTGATATCTTGGTGAACCGCAACCAGAACGTCGCCGTAGTCGGGATGTCTGAATACCGAAGCCGTCACACTACACCAAAATGGTGTACCATCTTTTTTAAGATTCTGGACTTCGTAGGTGGCTTCAGTATTTTGTAAAACGGCAGACAAAGTGGCTTGATTTACATTTTTAGTAGTTACTGATTTGGTGACACAGTTCGCAATCAAAACGTGTTGACCGTTGAGTTCGCCAGAGTCATAGCCAAACATCTGCTCAAATTTCGGATTGGCATAGACAATGATTGCATTATCAATTCTTACTAAGCAAATGCCTTCCCCCATATTTCGGGTGATTACAGCCTGAAGCTCCAGCATTTGCGTCTGTTCTAAAAGTGTGAGTTGCGTTTGTTGCTGCTCTATAACTGTTTTTCGCAGGCGATCGTTCGTCTCTGTCAGTTGGGCAGTGCGTTCTTGCACCCGTTGCTCAAGTTCGGTATTCAGTTGTTGTAGGTCAATTTCTGCCTGTTTGCGCTCTGTTAGTTCTGTTTGTAACTGTTTGACCAAAGCTGCTTGCTGGATAGCAATGCTTACCTGCGCTCCCAACTGCCGCAACAGAGAAATTTCTCTTGATTGCCACTCACGAGGAGCCTTACATTGATGAGCTGCTAATAATCCCCACAATTCATCTCCTACGGAAACAGGAACGACCAGATTTGCCCTCACTTGGAGACGTTCCAAAAATTCAACATGACAGGGACTAATTCCAGCAGTATAAATATCAGTTTTGGCAGTGACTAAGCCTTGTTTAAAGGGTTCGACGTTCTCTTCACCAATGCAAGCGTCATAAATCTGGAGTGGTAAAAGAGCCATGCAGTCCGGTGCAACAGACTCAATCACAATCGTTCCTCCCCAACCTGGATAAAATTGGAAGATAGTGACGCGATCGCACTCCAGAAATTGCCGCACTTCATCGACAGTAGTTTGCAAGATATCTTGTAAATTCAGCGATCGCCGGATACGCTGGGTCATCTCCATCACTAGGCGCTGTTGCTCAAATTGCTGTTGCAGCGTTTCTTGTGCTTGTTTGCGCTCGTCAAGAGCTATCCGTAGTTGCTCGGCGTTTTCTTGAGACAATTGTTGATTGAGTTGTTGAATCTTCCGTCTGCTGTACTGAAGATTGCTAGTGATTAGGTTAATCACCAAGGCAACCAGTAAAAAGATACTTAGCCGCAATAATTTTTCTGGTTGACCGAGCCAGATTTGGGATCGCGGATGCATCAATAAATAATTAATTGCTACTGTCGAAAGGACAAGTGTAACGATCCCTGGCCGAAAGCCACCATACCAAGTACTGACAATAATAGCTATATAGAAAAAAGCACCAATGGTTCGGGAAATAAGCGGTTCTAACCAGAGTGACAGCAGCAGGGCGATCGCAGTTGAACCAATAGCCACACCGTAGTTCAATAATCGCTGATAATTTCCGATCATGCTTTACTTCTCCCCGCCTGAGAGCGCCAACGAGTTCTTTGAATGCGGCTCAGTACCCGTGTCACAAGTTCTGGCCCTAGTACTGGCTTGCTGATAAAATCATCGGCTCCGGCAGCAAAAGCTTGCTGAAGAAATTCTGCTTCGGTATGGGCTGTAACTACTAAAATCGGTAAATCTCCCCACTGGGTATCTTGGCGCACGACTTTGCACAACTCTAATCCGTTCACTATCGGCATTTCTAAATCTAGCACCACCAAATCAGGAGATGTTGCAATCAGCACTTTCCAAAATTGTTGTGATTGGGAGAGGGTGATTACTTCCAGTCCCCAAGGAGTTAACAACGCCGATAATCCAGCTAGCATTACAGGGTCATCGTCTACGATTAAAACTTTGGCTTCGGAAGTTTGAGGTTGAGGTAAGACACGAGCGATCGCCTGAAAAATCTCCTCGGTTGTCGCCGGTTTATGCAAAAATTGTCTAGCTCCTAAACGCGATACTTTCAGTCGCTCTGCTAGGGTATCTCGTCCTGTAAAAACAATTACTGGGATATTTGGCGATCGCTCTACTATCTCGCTCAATAATATTAATCCGTCTTCCTCTACTGTTGTAAAACTCAAATCCAGTAAAACTGCGTCAGGAGTTTTTAAGGAAAAAAGCGATCGGGCGGTTGCTAAGTTTGGTGCAACCTTCATCCTGATTCTCCATGAATCGGCTTCTGCTTGCAACTGCTTTGTCAGCATAGGATCATTATCGATTACTAACAGCCGATGAGTTTGCTTCATCAAAACGCTTGGAGCAGTGGAAGTGACAGCAGGCTTAGTTAACTCTTGCTGTAATGCTGTTACCAGTTGCGAGAAATTAGAGATTTGCTCTGGAGATAGCAAGGAATCTTCAAGCAGCAAATGTTCTATTTTCCGTCCGAGCCGAGAACCCTCTGGATAACCGAACGACCCCATTGAACCTGCTAGCTTATGAGCTTCACGCAATGCATTCTGCTGTAAATCTTCATTTAAATTTCCTGCCAAGAGTGCAGTTTTTGCTTGCTCTAGCACTGCAACTTGTCCAACAAAGGAATTACGAAATCGCTCCAACACACGATTTACAGAAGTCATATCTTTGGGGCTGGGTTTCTTCTTTCCATGTTGATTATTTTCCCCAACAGACATGGGGCGATTAGGTACAGGCTTGATCCGATAGCCCATGCCATATACCGTTTCTAGAAGTTCTTCTGCTATACCTGCTGTTTTCAGTTTCTTGCGCAAGTCTTTAATATGAGTCGTAACTGCATTTTCAGTCGGTGCATCCCCAAATCCCCAAAGCCGATCTAGAATCACTGCACGACTAAAGATCCGGTCTGGGTTTTGCAAAAACAACTCCAGCAGTTTGTATTCTGTGGCTGTGAGGAGAATTTCCTGCTGATTACAAGTTACTCTGCCGGCACTTGGATCTAAACAGAGATTTCCCCAGGTTAAAATAGATGATGAGATCGCCCCATTGCGTCGTAATAAAGAGCGAATTCTGGCTAGTAATGCTTCTGGGTCGAAGGGTTTGATGACGTAATCATCTGCTCCGGCATCTAACCCCGCCACAATATCTGCATTAGAATTTTTCCCTGTTAATAACAGAATAGATTTACGGTAGCCTTGCTTTCGCAATTGCCGACACAAGGTAATCCCATCCAGTTTTGGAATTAGCCAGTCCAGTAAAATCAACTCATATTCAGTCGATAATGCTAGTTCTAATCCAGCTTGTCCATTGCTTGCAATGTCGATAGTATAATGATTTGCACTCAACAACTCGAAGAGTGCTGTACTCAGTAATACGTCATCCTCTACCAACAAAATTTTCATAAATTGTATCAAAAGAAGATGCTGATGACACCTTCGCGATCGCAGGGCACACCCTCTGCGCGGTCAAACTTTTGTGTAATTTTAATATATTGTTACAAACAATACAACAAGTTAATTTAATGTGAGTTCGACGGGTGCTATTTTGACCTCTCCCCCCGCCCCTCTCCTGGTAGGAGAAGGGAGCAAAAACCCTCCTTACTCGTTATCCTTAAAGGAGAGGGAGGCTGTCCGGGAGAGGTCTGTCGAACTCACGTTAATTTAGATAGATTTTGCAGTCTGACATATTTCGACTTATATCTGTGTCAGTGCATTAGTACTATATATTTTCTGTTTGATTTCTAGCCAGTTGTGGTGAAGCGGTGACGTTTGTGCTGCATCCACTTTAAGGTGGTTCGGAGAGCGTAAACGTCAACAACTGGCCATTGGGTGGGATTTTGAGATGGGAATTAATCCCTTGTAGAATTTTCTCAAGATCCCTGT
This sequence comes from Nostoc sp. DedQUE08, assembly GCF_034530895.1. Classification (NCBI taxonomy): domain Bacteria; kingdom Bacillati; phylum Cyanobacteriota; class Cyanophyceae; order Nostocales; family Nostocaceae; genus Nostoc; species Nostoc sp. DedQUE08. The sequence continues at coordinate 116,707 of NZ_JAVRCD010000020.1, read as the reverse complement.
AACCCTGTTGATATATAAATTAAAACTGCAACAGAAAAACTTTGGATGCCAAATTGCCAAAAGCACTCAACACAATAGATTCTTGGCATTTGTAATTTTTGCTTTCCGGTTGGGGAAAGGTTAAAAGGGAAGGGAAAATTCCATACCTTTACCCTTTACCCCTTACCCTTTTCCCCACGATGCCATAAACGCTATATATATTAGGAGGATCGGCTAGATTTGCAATCATACTTTGTATGGTAGTTCTGCACCCACTTTCAGATTTCATCGACTGCGATTTTGCGATCGCTGACTCATCTTGTAGCTATTGGTACGAAGGGCGTTGTCCGCAAAGTGGCGATTGCCTAAAATTACCCCGCACTTCAATGTCCGAAGCGATCGCCCACGGACTAATGCAACATCTTACCAACAATGACTGTTATTCTCGTGAAGGGAAGATGTATGGAATCCTATTGGTTGAACTGCCTAATGGCGAACAACGGGTACTAAAAGCCTTTTCTGGTCTTTTAAATGGTTGCAGTATGATTGAGGGCTGGGTGCCGCCAATTCCGGGACGAGATGAAGTTGCTTTCGAGGAAAGCCGTACTTTGGCTGAGTTGGAAGCGATTAAGCAAGAAATTATTACCTTGAAGCAACTAACCGAACGCCAGCAGTATGAAATCTTGTTTAATGACTTTGAGCAGCAGTTACAAGCAATGAGCGATCGCCATCGCTATTGCAAACATCAACGACAGGAAAAACGTCAGCAAATCTGCAATACACTCACTGCCGAAGCACTTACCATTGCCCTTGAACAACTCGATGAAGAGAGCCGTCAACAGGGAATTGAGCGACGACAACTTAAACGCCAGCAAAATGCTGTATTACAGCCTCTCCAGCAATTAATTGCAGCGGCGGATGCGCGAATTAGCGAACTGAAACAACGGCGGAAAGCACTTTCTTGTCAATTGCAAGCTCAAATGCACGCTAGCTACAGCCTGACTAATTTTTCCGGGCGATCGCAATCATTGCAAGAATTGATGCCAGGAGGTTCTCCCACTGGCACAGGAGACTGTTGTGCCCCAAAGCTGCTTCATTATGCGGCAACACATAATCTCAAACCCCTAGCAATGGCAGAATTTTGGTGGGGTGCGTCTTCCGCAAATCAAGATAAAATTCCAGGAGAGTTTTATAGAGCCTGTGCCGAGCGATGTCAGCCATTGATGGGGTTTTTGCTCTCAGGCTTGAAACCTTCCCTCCCTGCTAGGGAAAAAAGAAGCCTCTCTCCTGATAGGCTACGGTGTATACACAAGTCTTTCTCACCCCCTCTAACTCCCCGATGCCTTGGGGGAGAACTGGAAACCGGATATTTCCCCCCTTTGCAAGGGCTACAGTCTACACACAAGTCTGAAATAGCTTATTCATCTGGGTTTTTGCGTCACTTTTACCCCACCCTAACCCTCCCCTTGCAAAGGGGAGGGAACCGGATCTTTAATCTCCCCCCTTTGCAAGGGGGGATTAAGGGGGGTAAATCCGAGGTTTGCGCTTCATTACCAAGATGTGTGTACACAGAGGTAACTTTACCGATTATTTATGAAGATGAATGGCTGATTGCTGTCAACAAACCTGCTGGATTACTTTCGGTACCCGGTCGTTATCGCGATCGCCAAGATAGTGTTTTGAGTCGCTTACGTCATTTGTTACCTGATGGTATGGCGCTTATATCTGTGCATCGCCTAGATCAGGAAACTTCCGGGATTTTGTTGTTGGCACGCGATCGCCAAACCCATCGGCAACTCAGCCAGCAGTTTCAGCTACGCCAGGTTCACAAGGTTTATGAAGCCATACTTTCCGGTGTTTTGACAATTGAGCAAGGTAAAATTGAACTGCCATTATGGGGAGATCCTGAAAATCGCCCCTATCAAAAAGTTGATTGGCAGCACGGTAAACCCAGCTTGACACACTTCCAAATAATGGCGAGAGAAGGAGACTACACCCGCGTAGAATTTACGCCACTAACAGGACGCACTCATCAGTTAAGGGTTCATGCGGCTGATGCGCGAGGACTTGGGATAACTATTTTAGGCGATCGCCTTTATGGATGCCGTGCAGCTACCAGTCGTTTACATCTGCACGCCAGAGAGCTTCGGTTCAAGCATCCGCAGTTAGGAAAAACCCTGCATTTACAAGCAATTACGCCATTTTGATAGAATATCTCATCGGCGATGACTAATTATTTGGCCACACGTCTAAAAAAATATTCTAAGCTAAATTAAAGGGTACACAAGTGTAAATACTAGGTTTCATGTCCTTAACAGTTCTAGGATTATTGGTATTAGTAGCCGGACTTATTGCTGCATTAGTACAAGCATTAATTGCAGAGTCTCAGGTGAGGGAGAAGTTACGTAGGTATGATACATTAGCTGACAAAGAAGGGTATCAACGGCAGTTGGAATCAAATATTGATTTACTAGAAAATAAACAGGTATCTCTTAATACCAAAATCATAAATCTTCAGCAGCAATTTTCTGAACTTGATGCAAAAGTCTATCTTCAATCTATAGATTATTATGAGCCAAAGTATGAGTTTATCAGTTCTGAAGATTACATTATTAGGCTAAAGAATATCAAGTTACAACAGGAAAATATGGTAAAAAATAACCAAGCCTATATTTGTGATACTCAATGGACAGTTGGTGATAGTAAAAGAAAAGGTGATAAAATGATAAACGACATTCTCAAATTGGTTGAGCTTGCGTTTGAAGAACGATGTAAGTATGCGGTAAAAGAAGTTAGATATAACAATGTTGACTCTTTAAAAAAGAGAATAAATAATACATTTAATAAATACAATAAGTGTTTAAAAACTTTAAATTTTAACATATCAGAAAAATATTTGCAATTGAAATTAGTTGAGTTAGATTTACAGTACGAGCTAGAAGATAAAAAACAGCAAGAGCGCGAGAGAGAGCTAGAAGATAAAAAGCAAAACAAAGAACGTGAATCAATTGACAAGGCAAGACAGAAAGCTGAAGAAGCTGAAGAAAGAGAAATACTTCACCAACAAGAGCTTGATAAAGTTAGACAAGAAATAGAACTGACTGAAGGCGAAAAGCGACAACAACTATATTTGAAAATTCAGGAACTAGAACGGCAAGTTGCTGAAGATCGCAGTGATAAAGAAAATGCTCTTTCTGAATCTAGAAGACTCAAATCGGGATACATCTATATAATTTCTAATATAGGCTCTCTTGAACGGGATGTATATCGAATATGTAGAACCGTTCGTAATAGAGAAGATGAATATATTAGGGACATGAACCCCGCAGTTCCATTTCAATTTGATGTTCACTTCAAAATATTCTCTGAAGATTCTTTTGATACATTGCAGCGCTTGCACCAACGTTTTGATGATAAAAAAGTGAATACAGTGAACCCAAAGAGAGATTTTTTCAAAGTTTCAATGAATGAGATTGAGCAAGCTGTCAAAGAAATTCAGAAAGCAACTGGCGTTTTGAGGATTGATGTATTTGAACCAGCGCCTCAAGCATACGAATATCGCCAAACTCTTGCAGCACGCAAAAAGCATCAACACCTCACCATCGACAATTCATCTTTAGAGGAAGATGAAATAGCATAAGTGATGAATAAATTAGACAAAAATTTACAATGTATCAGTCTAGAGAGAACAAACAATTCTAAAACCAATATGGTTAGACATCTCACTCGCATTTTTTTGTAAGCGGGAACTTGATCGGCACAGGTGCGGGTCGTTGCGCCATGATCCACCGCGCATTACACGAGTTTGATTATCACTGCTATCCCACCAAGTATCTCCATTATTTGGTGCATTATTATAATTCTCATGCCAATGGTCTAAGCACCACTCCCAAACATTACCATGCATATCAAATAGTCCAAAAAAATTAGCAATCTGCAAACTACCCACAGGAATAGTTATTTCACGATAAATTCCTTTTCTTTCTGACCGATAAGAGTAACGACCATCATAATTAGCTAGAGCGGAAGTAATAGTTTCCCTAAAATGAAAAGGAGTAGTGGTTCCAGAACGACAGGCATATTCCCACTCTGCTTCGCTAGGAAGACGATACTGTTTGCCTGTTTTTTCAGATAAGCGATCGCAAAATTCAACAGCATCAAACCAAGAAACTTGGGTAATAGGATGACTTTTGCCTCCGTTGCGCGACGGACGAAGTTTAAGGGTTTGACGAACTTCTTGCAAAGAAGCAACTTCTCTCCACTGTACTTGTGTAATCGCGTACTTGCTTATCAAAAATGGTTTAATTGTTACTTTATGTTGAGGTCTTTCATTGGAGTATCGCTTTCCTTCAGATTCTGGCGAACCCATCCAAAATTCTCCGCCTGGTATATAAACCATTTCTAAATTTACCCCGTTACCAAGGTCTTCAGTTAAGTAGTAGTTTTGTCTTTGACTACGTTTAATCTCTTTGCCTTGGGCATCTACCATTACAACTGTAAATTCAAAAGGCTGAGTTCCCAGAATTGGTGGAACAAGCAACTTTGTATCTTGTTCTTCCTCCAAGATTTCCCCACTTTGGTTAGGAGTAGAAATAATACTAATTGCTTGAGTACTCTTACGTTCAATAAAATCGCTATTCCGTTGTTGAAATTCTAAAGTGGAAATCTCTGCAATAATAGCATTTAGTTTTTGCCTAGTCTCCAAACCACTAAATTCGCTATCTGCAAGCATCCTAATAAATACCAATAATTGGTCTTGTCCTTCAGAGAATACGAGTTCAATCAATTCTGTAAAAAAGACTATATTACTTTTCTCGAAAGAGTTGATTCTAGTATTCAAATGATCAAATCCCGTAACCATCAAGAGAGCCTTACGCTCTCCAATCTGTAGAGTAGCTGGCATCTTGACTAGCAACTGTAACAATTGGGATTTGATACTCATACATCATAGAACCTTAGATACTTGTAGGATTTCTCTAAAGCGAGGTATTCCTTGCTGCCTTAAGCAAGTTTACAAGCTCTAAGGGTAAATCGGCTAAGATGCTCTCTATCTGTATCCCCTCGTTTCTAAAGTAACGCTGCTGAGTTGTTGGTTCAGGGATATTACCCCCAGCATGGTGTAGAGCAACAATCTGCCAACCATCATTAAAAACTGGAGAACCAGAGGAGCCTTGTAAAGTAGAGGTTATATACTGCACCACATTACCACCCACGTATTGAACAAAATTATTCTGAAGCGAAATCTGCTTAGGTTGTCCTGATGGGTGCTGAATTATATTAACTCGGCTACCAATACTAATAGCTTTAGATGTAAGTGGCAACCAACCCCATTTTTTTCCAGGTTCTCCTCCAAGTTGAACTAAAGTGTAATCAAGAGCTTGGTTGGTATGAAAAGCTCCATTGGGTTTAGGGCGATACTCATCAGTTTGTTGAGCTTCTCCCTGAAAATTCTCTTCGTAATTAAAACGAAAAATTGTATCTGCCAGTAGATTTGAGCTAGGCAGAACATGATTGTTAGTCAACAATAAATCTTGAGCCACAAGAAATCCGGTTCCTGACCAGCGTTCTTGGCTAGTTATTACCCCAATATAGGCAACTGATCGCGCTACCTGAAGTCCCTGCTGTAAAAATGAGATTGGGCGTAGAGTATTCTCACCAATTATTTTCTCTAATACATCTGAAGTCGTTTTCCCTCCTCGCCACTCATTGATAGCAGGTAATCTTGCGATCGGGGTCATCATGTCATACTTAGTCAGCAGCATATCCAAAAACTCTTGCTGCTGGACTCCCATAAGGCTTTTCAAAGTATTCAATAACTGCCCCAGCGCCTCATCGTCATAGGTTAAACGCCCGTAATTAGATAGATAGCTAACGATCTCACTAACCGCCACAAATGAAGCACCCGAAAGATTGATCATGGGTATTAACTGTTTCAGACCTGCTAGCTCCAAAATTTGCTGACGCGATCGCTCTGTAGCCAGTTCTGGTAAATCTTTTAGGAGAGTTATTAATTGTTTGCGGTCTTCAGCTTCGAGATTGACCATATTTCCTTTTTGGCATTGTGGACGAACGATACATATCTAGATGATATGGACAATTCCGCCTTTCGGCGTTGCTCCCATCCAGAACTATGATCAATCGACTTGCTTTTTAAATTTGTATGTGATAATTTCTGCTTGTAGTTAATTCAACGGTTATCCGACCGACTTATAGTACTTACAGAAATTAATATAGCTGCTAAGGGGCTTCCTAATAAAAATATCCAACTACAAATGATTGTGGGACACCCCACGAAATTGGATGATTTATTTCTTGGCAATCCCTAAATGAGAGGTAAAGACGAGAGTGCTGGAGTTGACTTCTAGACTCTCATTCTTATCTTCTCCTTTTAGAAAAGGAGCAGGGGAGCAGCACTTCGGCTCCTTTCGACTTCGCTCAAGGCAAGTCGCTCTGTTACCGGGGAGCAGAGGAGCAGGGGGAAAGAGGCTGTGTAGCAAATGCTATAAACCCTTTAAATTATTTACTGTCATAGCTGGCGATCGCAAATCTAAAATTTAAAATTGTATGACTAAAGTATTCATTCTTGATGCCAACAAACAACCGTTATATCCAGTACGCATCAGCCATGCTAGGCTGCTATTGTCACAAGGTAAAGCTACTGTATTTCAGCGATATCCTTTTACTATCATTCTGAAGGAGTCCCTTTCTCATCTAAAACTTGAGCAACTTGGCTTCAAGATTCATCCTGGTATTAAAATAAATCGTAATTAAATTACCAATTACGAATTACGAATTACGAATTAGTTAATCTTAGTCGCCTCCTCAACAGAGGAATATAGATGACGAACCAGACTATTTTAGAACCGTTACCAGAAGACCAATGGTTTATTGAGAGCCAGGAACTACGATCCTTTGTCGCAACAGTGCAAGAGATTAGCGCTAGCACTGTTGACGATCGCACACAAACTCTCGCTAGATTAGAACCCTATTTTCAAGAACTCCTTGCCCAACAGCAATGGCTACCCCAAAAGTTTGTTCAAGTCAATCCCGAAAGCCTGATGGGTGGCGGTATTGGTCAATGGCTGCTTTATCGCGCTAAAGATCGTTCGCTGTCGGTATTCAGTTTGGTAATTCCCCCAGGTTCAACAACTCCCGTCCACGATCATTTAGCCTGGGGATTGATTGGTTTATACAAGGGTAATCAAGAAGAAACAGTCTATCGCCGTGTAGATAACAGTGATGTAGAAGGGCACGCACAATTACAAGTAACTGAAGTGCGTAGCCTTCAACCAGGGGATATCTACCGCCTCTTACCACCAGATGGTGATATCCACGCCGTCAAAACCACATCCCAGAGCGCATCTGTATCCATCCATATTTTAGGTAATGATACTGGTTGTATTTTGCGTCACCAGTTCATCCCAGAATCTCACAGCGTCAAATCCTTTCGCTCTGGATATTCCAACGCTCCCTGTAAAGAAGAGGAGGAAAAATAACATGGCCAATTATATTAGACCAAAACCCCCAGTTTTCGAGCGAGTTGAAGACGAACGCCTCCACCGCAAGCAACGTCTCGCCGCCGCCTTTCGCCTGTTTGGTAAGTTTGGCTTCAGTGAGGGAATCGCAGGCCATATTACGGCTCGCGATCCTGAGTTTACAGACCATTTCTGGGTCAATCCATTCGGGGCATACTTTGGTCATATCCGAGTTTCTGACCTGATTCTAGTTAACAAAGAAGGTGAAGTGGTTAAAGGCGATGCTGAGGTAAACCAAGCTGCTTTCGCCATCCATTCTCAGATTCATGAAGCTCGACCTGATGTCATCGCCGCGGCTCACGCCCATTCACTTTATGGTAAAGCCTGGTCTAGTTTGGGGCGTCTTCTTGACCCCTTGACTCAAGATTCTTGTGCTTTTTACGAAGACCATGCATTGTTTGACGATTTTACAGGTGTTGTTTTAGAAACTTCTGAAGGTCAGCGATTGGCGCAAGCCTTGGGGCCAAAGAAAGCCATAATCCTACGTAACCATAGCATTTTAACTGTGGGACATACAGTCGATGAAGCTGCCTTTTGGTACATTAGCTTAGAGCGATCGTGCCAAGGCCAACTGCTGGCAGAGGCTGCGGGTAGACCCACTACTATCAAACACGAAACAGCCCGTTTAACACAAACTCAAGTAGGGTCACATGTAAGTGGGTGGTTCAGTTTCCAGCCGCTTTACGATCGGATTGTGCGCGAAGAACCCGATTTACTAAATTAGTGCTGTGTTTTTCGGCATTGGGATATTAACAATTCAAAATTCCAAATTCCAAATTCAAAATTATTCGCGCCGCATCTCGTAGAGAAGAGAGTTACATAAGGAGATTTAAACCCCGACTGTAGCTTACTTAAGAGCAGGGTAACTGAACTGAGCGGAGTAGTTCCGACTCCGCCTCCCAGTTATTTATTGTCAATTGAAGCTAAATTTATTTATATACCCCGGTAAACCTATAAGTTTATAGTATTCATATAGCTCAGAGAAATCATTTTGATGATTAACCAAATCTTTCGCCGTTTTATTGCCAAGTGGATATCGTTGATAAAATTCAGGAATATCCCCTTTAACAACCAGCATAAATTATTCTTTTCTTCTCCTTTGCCAACAGTAGGGGCTTTTGTTACAGGTCTTTGTCTGAGCTTGCTATTTGCTGCTTGTTCATCGACACCGACTGTTAATGTCCCTAATGCCAGTGCCACATCTCAGGGTAATTCTACTTCCAGTAAAGCAACAGTAGTCAGATTTGGTTATCAAAAATCGACCATTTTGCTGAGAACTAAGGGTGTTTTAGAAAAGCGTTTAGCGCCAGAAGGAATAACTGTAAAGTGGACTGAATTTCAAGCGGGGCCACAATTACTAGAAGCGATGAATGTAGGTAGTATTGACATTGGGCCTGTGGGAGAATCACCGCCAATATTTGCCCAAGCTGCGGGAGCATCACTAACTTATGTTGTTGGTACTGCTGCTAGTCCGGCTGGTTCAGCAATTCTTGTTCCTCAAAATTCGCAAATTCAAAAAGTTACTGACTTGAAGGGCAAAAGAGTTGCCTTTCAAAAAGGTTCTAGTGCCCATTTATTGTTAGTCCTAGCTTTAGAAAAAGCCGGATTAAAATATACAGATATTGAACCTAAATATTTGGCTCCGGCTGATGCTCGTGCTGCATTTGTGAAAGGGAGTGTAGATGCTTGGGTAATTTGGGACCCATTTTATGCAGCCGCTGAAGAGGCAACTAAAGCTAGAGTCCTGATTGATGGCACAGGAATTAATAAACAGGGAGGATATTATTTGATGAGTCGCAAATTTGTCACTGAAAATACCCAAACTGTCAAGGCAATAGTAGAGGAAATTAAAAATCTCGAAGAATGGTCTAAACAGAATCGAGAAGAAGTAGCAAAAACTCTCGCACCTGTGTTAGGAATTGATTTAGAAACGATGAAAAAAGCAACTAATAGGCGGACTTTTGGGATTGTACCAATTGACGACAATTTGATAAATCTACAACAAGGTGTTGCAGATACATATTACAAATTGAAGTTAATTCCCAAAGAAATAAATGTGAAGGATGCAATGTTGACAAAAGAAGAATATGCTGCTTTCTCACCAAAAACATAAACTAGTACAATGAATCGGCTGTAGGGGTATACAGATGTATGCACCTACAGATGAAATTGGTATTAGTAGCAAATTTGAAAATGTAAATCTTGGAATTGATTATGACTAATCCTACAGAATTACTGCGATCGCGCTACGGTGAAATTCCCTTCAACCCCGAAATTGCATGGAATGATTCGCTAACAGCACTATTATCTCACCGTTCAATTCGGTCTTATCTAGCCGATCCTTTACCACCGGGAACTCTGGAATTACTAATTGCAGCCGCCCAGTCTGCATCTACTTCCTCGAATTTGCAAACCTGGAGTGTGGTAGCAGTCGAAGATCGACTACGCAAAGAGGAGTTATCCAAGCTAGCGGGAAACCAAGCACATATTAAGCAGGTTCCTTTATTCTTGGTTTGGTTAGCAGATTTGGCGCGTCTAAGTCACGTTGCTGACAGTCGCGGCATATCTCATGATGCGCTGGAATATTTGGAAATGTTTGTGATGGCAACAATCGATGCAACGTTGGCGGCGCAAAATGCCGCAGTTGCAGCTGAGTCACTTGGTTTAGGAACAGTCTATATCGGTGGAATCAGGAACCACCCGCAAGAGGTAGCAGAGATATTGAATTTGCCTTCCTCTGTGTATGCTGTCTTTGGGCTGTGTGTGGGCTATCCGAATCCGGAAGTTGAAGCGGCGATTAAGCCAAGGTTGCCCCAGTCAGCTGTGCTGCATCGTGAAACCTATAAATTGGCAGAGCAAGAAGAAGCGATCGCTCATTACAACGACATCATCAAAGAATTCTATACTGAACAAAAGATGAATGTTCCTGGCGATTGGTCAGAACACTCAGCCCAGCGCATCGCCACTGTAGAATCATTGAGAGGACGCGATCGCTTGCGTGAAGCTCTCAATAACCTTGGCTTTAAATTGTTGTAAACAAGAAGAATCAAGATTATGGATTTGCAACTCCGTGGCAAAGTCGCCTTAGTAACAGCTGCTAGTAAAGGTTTGGGCAAAGCTACAGCGAGGCAATTTGCCCGTGAGGGTGCAAAAGTTGCCATCTGCGCCCGCAGTGAGTTAATTCACAAAACTGCTGCGGAGATTGAAAGCGAAACAGGTACAGAAGTGCTATCTCTGCGTGCGGACGTTACTAGTCAAAAAGATATTGAACGCGTAAGGGAATTCCAGAAAATAAAATATACAAATCATAAATATGCATCCTGTATATCTTGAAGAGCCTGGGTTCATTACTAGTCAAGTTGAATACACTTCCGGCCGGCTTCTGCTGCTGCTTGGGGGTATAGTACAGTCTTTGTTCACCAAATACTGCGCCATCAGCACTAACTAACCGAAACTCCCAGAAATATCTCTGTGTGTTAAACACAACTAAAGTAAAGCTTTGAATGCTAACCACAGAGTAAATTTTGATGATAGACACAATGGTATTTAATCTATCTCTTTCAAGATGTTATGTGATGGGCTGATTTATTTGGTTAAGAGAATTACAACATTTTTAACAGAAGCAAAGTTAGTGATGATTAATAGTATTGCTCCTCTGATTGAATAATAAATGTTAAAAGATGAGTTTATTTAAAAACTAGACGTAAGTTAACGTGGGGAATTACCAATGATGATGTAATCGCACAAGGAAGTACCAAAAGCAAAAACGTTGTTAGGGTTGTTTGCTGTAATTGTAGGTAATTGCTCAACTCACAGGTTGCAAAATTTTTCTCCCACCAGTCCAGCATTGCTTGTCACCTTTAGCACCCGATTTCTCTTACTGTACCGTATAGGTGTGCTGTTACTTAAATCCTTTGCTAGTAAGCTTTTCAAGACTTAACGGGAAAAGCCAGGTTGATAAACTGCTTCATAGCCATCTACCATTTTTGGCACACTAAAACAATTCTCGACATGCTTACGACAAGCATAACGATCTAGTTCTGCCACTTTGTTAACGGCATTAACACATTCAGAAATGCTGTTACATATGAAGCCAGTTTTTCCGTGGACAATTACTTCGGGAACTGAACCCAAATTCATGGCGATGACTGGTGTTCCTGCTGCCATTGATTCTGTCATTACCAAACCAAATGGTTCTCGCCAAGTAATCGTAAATAAAGTTGCTACTGCACCCCCCATCAAAGCATTCTTTTGAACATGGTTAGCTTCACCCAAATACTGAATTTGCTGACCATCAATTAAGGGTTGAATTTCTCGCTCAAAATACTCCACATCAACGACATCCACCTTACCTGCCATCTTTAAACGCCAACCAGCCTCTTTTGCAATCTGTATTGCTAAGTGCGTTCCCTTTTCTGCTGCAATTCTTCCCAAAAAAGCCAGATAAGGTGGTTCGTCCGGCTGAGGATGAAACTTATGACTACTGATATCAATACCATTGTAGACAGTTGCTACATAATTCAACCCTAACCTAGATTCACGTTGGGAATTGGAAATACTTACATAGGGCTGGTTTTTGGCATATTGAAACATCTTTTCGTTATCAGGGGTAAAGATACCATGTAATGTGGTAACTGTCGGTGTCTTTACTAAATTCGCATAGGGCAACGCACTACAGCCTATATGTGAATGAATTATGTCAAAGGTTTCTGCTTGCTCATATACCAAAGCCAGTTCCAACATTTCATAGATGTTACACTCTTTGATGCTTGAATCTAGTCTCAAAGCATAAGGATGAACTGATTGCAGCTTTGCCAAAGTTATTGAATCTCCCGATGCAAATAGCGTTACTTCATGCCCTCGCCTAACTAATTCATCGGTCAATAAGCCTACAACTAATTCTGTTCCACCATAACCAAGAGGTGGAACTCTCTCCCAAAGAGGAGCAATTTGAGCAATCCGCATAGAAACTCCTAAAAACTTAAGACTAGAATTTCAAGAAGGTCTTTCTTTTAAAAAGGGTTTTAAAGTAACTCAGTCCATTACTAGTCAAGTTGAATACACTTCCGGCCGGCTTCTGCTGCTGCTTGGGGGGTATAGTACAGTCTTTGTTCACCAAATACTGCGCCATCAGCACTAACTAACCGAAACTCCCAGAAATATCTCTGTGTGTTAAACACAACTAAAGTAAAGCTTTGAATGCTAACCACAGAGTAAATTTTGATGATAGACACAATGGTATTTAATCTATCTCTTTCAAGATGTTATGTGATGGGCTGATTTATTTGGTTAAGAGAATTACAACATTTTTAACAGAAGCAAAGTTAGTGATGATTAATACTCTCCGTGTCTTTTCTCCTGCCTTATGGTTTGAGTACAACTTTGATGGCATAGATATAGCAAAGCTGTCACCAGAGGCAAGATAGCCTGAAAGTACTGTGGTGAATGACTTTTAGATATTTCAGTTACCAACCAGCCAAGGGATTAACAAAGCTGTAACAGCCAGCCTACTCGATCTAGCAGGAGCAAGTCGTGAAATTGTTCAATACATCGCTGGGCCAATTGTCACTCAGCAGAACGGCTGGCAACAGTCAATTCCTACTTGGGTAGGAAAAGCGAATGCCTCCGGCACGCTACGCGAACGCAGTTGATAGATTAGATGCAGCTTTACAAGAGATAGGCAAGGGAGAAATAGGTAAACTCCCCCATCAAGGAAGCTTGACTAGCTAACGATGTCAACCTCCTCAATGGTGGGCGGCTAGGCAAAAAGCTCGGAAGTCTTCTCCATCAGCGCGGTGCCTTCAATTCATCGGCAGGCAGCCCGCAGGCGAGCCAATCAGGCTTACAGCATGGGAAGCACGCGGGGACGAGATCCGGTCGGGAAGGCTGCGTCGATTCGATCGAGTTCGGTTTGGGTCAGATTGAGTTCCCCGGCTCCCGCGTTTTCAGCGGCGTGTTCGGGGTTGGATGCTTTGGGGATTGCGAAGAGCGAGGAATGCCGCACCAGAAATCGGAGCGCGACTTGGCGAGGAGTGGCGTTATGGGCGACGGCGATTTCCTGTAGTACGCGACCTGCGGTTGTGCGCGAGCTGGGAAAATCCCCATGACCGAACGGGCTGTATGCGACTACGGCGACCCCATGCTTCTCACACCAGGGGATCACAGCGTGTTCGATCGCTCTCTCTCTCAAATGGTAAAGGACTTGATTGCAGACGAGAGAACCCTCGCCAGCGATCTTCTGGACTGCTTCAAGGTCAGGCACATCGAAGTTGCTCACGCCCCAGCAGAGAATCTTCCCCTCGTGCTGAAGCTGCTCGAAGGCAGCGATCGTCTCCTCCAGTGGGTGTGGACCGCGCCAGTGCAACAGATAAGAGTCCAGCCGATCGGTATGAAGTCGAGCGAGGGATTTCTCACAGGCTATGATCGTCCCTCTCCGAGAAGCATTTCCAGGAATAACCTTGGAAACCAGGAAAACCCGATCGCGTCGTCCAGCGATCGCCTCGGCGACCACCTCCTCGGCGCTGCCGTACATCTCTGCCGTATCGATGTGGGTCATGCCGAGATCGAGTCCTTGGCGCAAAGCGGCGATCGCAGAGGCGCGGTCACCGTTGTCGATGTACCAGGTTCCTTGACCGATCGCTGCCACCTCGCGCTGCGTGGAACCAAATCGATGCTGTTCCATAGCTGTTCTCCTGATTAACGCTCCGAGTCCTCACACTGTCTGACGTACCTGCCCTGCATGGCTGAACAGCTCGATCATTTCCCGGTTGAAGGCTGGGATGTCGTCTGGCTTGCGGCTCGACACGAGGTTGCTATCAACTACAACTTCCCGATCTAGCCACTGGGCACCTGCGTTCTGGAGATCGGTCTTGAGCGACGGCCACGAGGTGATCTGCCGTCCGCGCACCACATCTGCCTCGATCAGAGTCCAAGGTCCGTGGCAGATCACCGCTACCGGCTTGTCAGTATCGAAGAAGGACTTTATAAACTCGATCGCAGAGGCTTTAGTCCGAAGTTGATCTGGATTGGCAACACCACCGGGAAGCAGGAGGGCATCATAGTCGGCTGGATTTACTCGATCGAGGGGGACATCTACCGGGAAAAAATCCCCTTTGTCATAATGGTTCCAGCCCTGAACGCGATCGCTCTTAGGTGAAATGATGTGGGTTTGAGCACCTGCTGACTCAAGGGCAAGCTTTGGTTGAGCCATTTCAACTTGCTCAAAGCCATCTGTAACCAGAATGGCAACTTTCTTATTTGTGAGTTCTTCTGTCATCTCTACCTCCTAAAGTATTGGCTAGACTTGGTTTTTTCGTGTTCTTGTGGGGTTTTAGGCAGCCTGACCTGGCTTGAGCACGATCTTGATACAGTTGTCCTTCTTGTGCTTGAAAATTTCGTAGCCGTGCGGTGCTTGTTCTAGCGGCAGACGATGGGTGATTACAAAAGATGGGTCGATATCGCCATTTTGGACACGATCGAGTAACGGGCGCAAGTACCTATGAACGTGCGTTTGTCCCGTTTTAAATGTTAAGGCTTTGTTCATGGCAGCACCCATCGGTATCTTGTCTACAAAGCCGCCGTAAACACCAGGAATTGAAACAGTGCCACCTTTGCGACAGGCAACAATCACTTGCCTTAGGGCAGTGGGTCGGTCGGTTTCCATACGCACGGCTTGCTTTACCTGGTCGTAAAACGCATCAGGGCCCGTACCGTGGGCTTCCATTCCCACAGCATCCATGCAAGCATCGGGACCGCGCCCACCGGTCATATCTTTGAGGGCTTCACCAACATCAACTTCCTCATAGTTAAGGACTTCTGCCTTGCCGTCTTTCGCCATCTGTAGGCGTTCGGGAACTCGATCGATCGCAATGACGCGCTCGGCACCTAGCATATATGCACTTCTAATGGCAAACTGTCCGACTGGACCGCAGCCCCAGATCGCTACAGTATCTCCTGGCTGGATATCGCAGTTTTCCGCTGCCATGTAGCCAGTGGGGAAGATATCCGTCAGAAACAGGACTTGTTCGTCTGTTAGTCCATCAGGAATCTTGAATAAACCGACATCGGCAAAGGGAACGCGGGCATATTCAGCTTGACCTCCAGCATAGCCACCCATCATATGGGAGTAGCCGAAAAGACCAGATGGGGAATGACCCATCAGTTTTTCTGCGATCCAAGCGTTAGGGTTGGAGTTATCGCACAACGACCATAAATCTTTTTGACAAAAGAAACAGGAGCCGCAGGAAATGGTAAAGGGGACGACAACGCGATCGCCTATCTTCACATTCTTGACGGCACTACCTAGCTCGACGACCTCCCCCATGAATTCATGACCCAGGATGTCGCCCTTTTCCATCGTGGGGATGTAACCATCATAAAGATGTAAATCAGAACCGCAAATCGCCGTTGACGTGATTTTAACAATCGCATCACGCGGGTTAATGATTTTTGGATCGGGTACTGTATCAACTTGTACATCGTTAGCGCCGTGCCAGCAAACTGCTTTCATTGAGTTGTTCTCCTTTTTTATTTCGCACATTAGCCAGAGGCGAAGCGTTAGACGCAAAGGGTAAGAGATGACAAGCTTCTTTAGCGTCTTTGCACCTTGCCGCACCCCAAAATTTGCTTGAAATCAGGGTTTGAGTAAGACTTTGACGCAGTTGTCTTGTTTGTGTTTGAAAAGCTCAAAGCCGCGTGGTGCGTCTTCTAAACTGAGGCGATGTGAGAATACAGCAGATGGATCGACTTCGCCTTCGATGACGTGACCCAGCAACCGAGGCATATACTTTTGACCGTGCATTTGTCCCGTTTTGAGCGTCAAGGCTTTGTTCATGAAAGCGCCCATCGGCATCTTGTCCACGAAGCCAGCATAAACGCCCATGACCGACAGAGTGCCACCCTTGCGACAAGCCAGAATCATTTGCCGTAACACATGAGGGCGATCGGTTTCCAGCCGTACTGCCTGCTTCGCTTCATCGTAGAATCCTTCCAGCCCGATCCCATGAGCTTCCATGCCACAGGCATCAATGCAAGCATCGGGACCGCGCCCGCCTGTCATTTCTTTCAGGGCTTCGCCCGCATCGACTTCCTCATAATTGATCGTTTCCGCTTTCGCGAAGTCCTTAGCCAGTTGCAAGCGGTAGGGAAAGCGATCGATGCCAATCACGCGCTCGGCACCGAGTAGATAGGCACTGACCATAGCGAACTGTCCAACTGGGCCACAACCCCAGACTGCTACGGTGTCTCCAGGCTGAATATTACATAAATCTGCTCCCATGTAGCCGGTGGGAAAGGCATCAGTGATCGGCAGCAGTTTTTCATCGGGAATGTCTTGGGGAAGTTTAAGCGCGCCGAAATCAGCGAACGGCACGCGAACATATTCTGCATCGCCACCGGCATAGCCACCGAATAAATGGGAATAGCCATAAATTCCCGACGTACCAAAGCCAAACACCTTCTCCTGCATCCAAGCGTTGGGGTTGGAGTTATCGCATAGTGACCATAAATCTCGTTGGCAGAAGAAACACGAGCCGCAACCGACCATAGAAGAGACAGCCACGCGATCGCCCTTTTGCAATTTCTTGACTTCGCTACCAATTTCAACAACTTCCCCCATAAACTCGTGACCAAGAATGTCACCCGGTTGCATCGTCGGAATATAGCCATCGTAGAGGTGCAAGTCAGAACCACAAATGGTTGTTGATGTCACTTTAAGGATGGCATCGCGCGGGTTGAGAATTTTTGGATCGGGAACTGTTTCGACCCGCACATCATTAGCACCATGCCAGCAAGCTGCTTTCATAGTCATTAGTCCTTAGATCATTGGTTATTAGTCGTTAGTCTTCTCATTAGTCCTTAGTCATTTGTCGTTAGCTAATAAACAAAGGACAAGTAACTATTTCCCTCTTGGTTGTCCCTCTGTGGTGGCAATCTCGCCTGCTTCCATCATCATTTTTAAGCGGCGTAAATCATCTCCGATTTGCTGTTCTGGGTCTTCGCCAAATAATTTAGCGATGTCTGCGACGGGCTTCGCCAACGCAGCCCCAATCGCACCCCCAGGCGGGGTAAATTCTCGGACTGTTTTTACCTCAGTGCCACGATTCCCAGGTGCTGGCTTGAAGTGGACGCGACCAGAGGTTTCAATTGCTGCGCCTTCAACCGAAGTCCAGGCAATCAATTCGTTTTCTCGGTCTTCGGTAATGACTACATCCCACTCAACGCTTTCATTTAAGAATCCTTTGCTAATCCAGTGCGATCGCTTCTCGTCGTATAGCCTCACCTCTTTGAGATGCTTGATAAAGCGTGGCAAGTTATCAAAGTTACGCCAAAAGCGATAAAGTTCCTCTACTGGTTTGTTAATGGTTAAAGTCTTTTCAACGTTGATCCGTTGGTTCATGACTGTACTCATGACCATTACCTCTTGTGGTTGGTATATGTGTTTTAATTATCAAACTTGGGACAAATTGATTTGTCTTAACTCTTCTATTGCTTAGAGTTTTAGTTAAAAAAAAATTACTTTTACTCTTCCAATAGTCTTAGTTTTTCAATAAATTAATACTTCAAAAGTAGTAATTGGCAGTTACAATATTTGTATACAAAAACACTTAGTTAATTTACAAAACAGTTGCGTTTTCAGAAGCAGAAATGGTGTTAGGGACTTCCAGAAAATAAAATATACAGATAATAAAAATGATAATCATTGTTAGGGGGGTGGGAGAGGCTGCCAACGGCAGCCTCTCCCACCCCAAGTTGTAGTAAATTGAATGATGATTCGATTTTGGGATGTTTGAGGTGTCAATACAATAAACAGATTCATTGAAAAAGTTATTGAAGGAAACGCGCCTTATGGTATCTTTCTTCCAGAGCTTGACGAGCTATTTTTGTATTTCACAGAATCCAAAGTAACTAGCGATTTTATCGTTGACATTTTAGTGGATTTTTGGAAATCAGAAAGCTGGCGATTTTCGGAAATAAAAACTTTAGTTTTGATGATATTGATTTGGCAACTTGGGAAACTTCGATCGACTTGACTTTGTTGAGTGCGGTACGTCTGGTAAAATACGCTTTACCTCACTTACGCCAATCTACCGCACCAGCAATTCTGACCATCACCTCAACCTCAACTAAACAACCAGTCCAAAATCTGGTTTTATCTAATTCCATTCGATTAGCAGTGATTGGTTTAACGAAAACTCTCAGCCAAGAACTGGGTAGCGATAAAATTCGCGTTAACAGTATTCTTCCAGGCTGAACATATACAGAACGGGTAGAAGAATTAATCAATGCTCGCATTGCTAAAAGTGGTGAAACGAAAGAAGCAGAAATTGCTAGAATTAATGGAACAGTCCCTTTGAGTCGTATCGGGACACCAGAAGAGTTTGCCAATGTTGCGGTATTTCTGAGTTCACCAGCAGCCTCATTTGTGAACGGAGTCATGCTACAAGTAGATGGCGGAATTATTCAAAGCACATTTTGAGCGGCTCGATCAACCCCACCCCCGCCAAAGCTATGCTTTGTCTCCCCTCCCGAAGAGCGGGGAGGGGTTGGGGGTGGGGTGCGATGACTGTGGGAATCATAACTAAATTAGCCGGACTTGATATAAAAACTAACTTTGACTACTTTCATCATTTTTTCAATTGTTCTAAATAGACAGCAACCACTATCATAATGCTGTTACATCTTTGTTAAGAATAGTTACAACTTCTTAACACAAGGAAATATTTCTCATGGAAGTCTCACTTGAAAAGAATGCACCACATCGGGTTGTTATTGTTGGTGGCGGCTTTGGTGGACTGTATACAGCAAAAGCTTTGAAGAAAGCAAATGTAAATGTTACTCTCATTGATAAACGTAACTTTCACCTATTTCAGCCGCTTTTATATCAAGTTGCCACAGGTACGCTATCACCTGCTGATATTTCTGCACCATTGCGATCTGTATTCAGCAAAAGCAAGAATACAAAAGTGTTGTTGGGAAAGGTAAATGATATCGATCCAAAAGCACAACAAGTTATTTTGGGTGATGAAGTAGTACCTTATGACACATTGATTGTCGCCACAGGTGTTAACCATTCCTATTTTGGTAAAGATAACTGGAAAGAATTTGCTCCTGGCTTGAAAACTGTTGAAGATGCTATAGAAATGCGTCGCCAGATATTTTCGGCATTTGAAGCGGCAGAAAAAGAAACCGATCCAGAAAAACGCCGTGCTTTGTTGACTTTTGTGATTGTGGGGGGCGGGCCCACTGGTGTAGAATTATCCGGCGCGATCGCAGAATTAGCATACCAAACTCTCACAGAAGATTTCCGTAGCATCAACACTTCAGAAGCGAGAATTTTACTATTGCAAGGTGGCGATCGCATCCTGCCACACATTGCACCAGAGTTATCGAAAGTAGCAGCAGAATCTTTGCAAAAGTTGGGTGTGGCTGTCTACACCAACACCAGAGTGACAAATATTGAAGGTAACATCGTTACTTTCAAGCGAGGCGATGAATTGACAGAAATTACCTCAAAAACTATCTTGTGGGCAGCAGGTGTTCAAGGTTCGCCTATGGGGAAAGCCCTAGCAAAAAGTACAGGTGTAGAGTGCGATCGCGACGGACGTGTGATTGTAGAACCGGACTTGTCTATCAAGGGTTATAACAACATTTTTGTAGTGGGAGATTTAGGTAACTTTTCCCATCAAAATGGTAAACCCTTACCTGGTGTTGCACCTGTAGCCAAACAACAAGGAGAGTATGTAGCTAAACTCATTAAACGCAGGTTGCAAGGTGAGACTTTGCCACAATTTCGTTACAATGACGTGGGTACTTTGGCAATGATTGGGCAAAATTTAGCTGTTGTAGATTTAGGCTTAGTCAAACTCAAAGGTTTCATTGCTTGGCTCTTTTGGCTAGTAATTCACATCTACTTCTTAATCGAGTTTGACACTAAAGTAGTAGTAGCAATTCAGTGGGGATGGAATTATATTACTCGTAATCGCCGCTCTAGATTGATTACAGGTCGAGAAAGTTTTGTAGAAACAAAAACTGTTAACAGTAACAATAGGTTGCAACAGCCTTCTGGTACACCTCTGTAACTTCAGGGATGACACCCGATAGGACTCATATCGTGTCTTGCTGATGACTTATCTATTTAGACCGCAGGGGAGCAGGGAGGCATACTTTGACTCCGCTCAGTAACCGGGGCAGGGGAGCAGCACTTCTCTACGAGAGGCTTCGCCAACGGCTACGCTCAGTGACCGAGGAGCAGAGGGAAAGAGGCTGTGTAGCAAACGCTGTGAACCCTTTAAATTATTTACTGTCGTAGCTGGCGATCGCCACAATCGTAGATAAAGGAACTTCCGCAAAATACTGTTGCTGAAATTGTTCTTCTCGAACAGCAGCTAAAAATCGTGCAACTGCTTCGTCAGCCAGGTTTTCTACACTATCGTTTGGATTCCAGGTAATTTGTAAAGAACGGTCTTGTCGTTGAACTGTGAACCCTAAGTATTTTAAGGCTTTAATGCCAACAAGTAAGGTTTGGTCGCTGATGCCGATTTTTTCTAAAAGTTGTCCGCGGGTAACTAGTTGATTTGTGCGACTGAGATATTTGGCAATTCCGACAAGAGTCAGCCAAATTTGATTGGGTGGTTGATGCTTAGGTTTAGACCAAGCGATCGCTAATTGTTGCTGATTCTCAAGCCCAGACGTAGAGCGGCTGATTGCCAAACATCGCCGCAACCACATACGTAAATCATCCCAATTCGTGGGACAATCTTCAATAATTAGTCCTGAATGTTGAGTTGCTGAGTGTTCCTGATTCCGTAAGTCTAGGATGAAGGGTGTTAGCGATAGCTGAGTGTTGAGTGCTGAGTTAGCAGAAGAACGCACGGCAATCAATCTGATTTCATAACGTTTTTTGAAGGTGTTGTAGTCTAGTTCTGCTATGCAATCACATCTTCCTATAGGCAATTCATCTTTGTAGTGTCCCCACCATAAACCAGGAAAAGCATTTCTGGTAGAGTCATCCCGAATATCAAACTCAGCTTTAATGTACTGTACCTTTTTCCCCTGCCAATCCTGCTGATTGCGATGCCAAGAATTTTCAAACCAGCAGTTTTGAATTAGCAATTTCGGAACAGGATTACCCATTCCACAAGGTTCTAACAGTTTCAGTTCCAAAAATAACTCTTTCCCCAAGTCGGCTACTGTTACCGTCAAGTCTGCTTGCACGGTTGGCGTTAGAGTTGTACTACCCAAAGATTGCCGCAACTGCTGATTAATCGCTGCTGTAAATAAAGGAATATTCTCCACCAACAAACTCAAACCAGCTGCAAAGGGATGTCCCCCAAAGCGATGTAACAAATGTGCTTGCTCTTTAACCAACTGGTATAAATCGACAGAATTCACCGAACGAGCAGAACCACGAGCTAAGATGAGTTCTGAGTTCTGAGTTCTGAGTTCTGAGTTAGAAGATAAAGAAGTAATTTCTCCCCCTGCTCCCCCTGCTCCCCTGCTCCCCTGCTCTCCTGCTTCCCCTGCTTCCCCTGCCCCTTCCGTACTCAACAAAATCGTCGGGCGTCCAGTTTCTTGTGCTACCTGTCCAGCAACTAAGCCCAATACACCCGCAGGCCATTGGGCATCTTCTAAGACAATGACGCTGGTGGTTGATAAGTCTAATTGAGTAAGTTTTTGCGCTACTTGTGCCTGCACATCTTTTTGTAAAGATTTGCGGCGGGCGTTGGCGAGTTCTGTAACTTCGGCGAGTTCGTTACAACGTTTGACATCCCGACTAGTTAATAATTCCACGCAAAAACTGGCATCACCTTGGATGCGACTAACGGCGTTAATTCTCGGCCCCAAACCAAAAGAAATATCTGTGGGGCGATCGCCACTTTTCTGGCACAATTCTAATAATCGCCCTACCCCTGGTCGCCGCCGTGCTGCTGCTGGCTGTTTAAAATCTTCTTGCAGTCGTTGAATTCCCATCTGTGCCAAGTAGCGGCAATCTCCACTTAATTGCACTAAGTCAGCAATTAATCCAACTGCAACTAAATCTAATAAATCCTCTAACGGATATTTAGCAACATTGGGCAGACTTTGATATAGCGCTTCCACCAACTTATAAGCTACCGCCACCCCAGAAAGATTAAATAACTGATGTTCCTTTGGAAAATAACGGGGATTGATAATCGCTGCAACAGGTGGGCGTTCGGCTGGTAAAGTGTGATGGTCTGTAACTATTACATCTATACCTAGCTGTTTGGCATAGATAATTTCTTCAATGTTTGTGCTACCTGTATCGCAAGTAACTATTAATTTGCAACCTTCTTTTGCTAAGTTATCAATCCCTTGATTATTAAGTCCGTGGGATTCTTTCAGACGATTGGGAATGTAGTAAACTAACTGAGTATTTTGAGCAAAAAACTGCCCCAATCCATCCCAAAGTACCGATGTAGAGGTAATGCCATCAGCATCGAAATCTCCCCAAATGGCAATTTTTTCTTTAGTATTATATGCTTGTCGCAACCGTGCGATCGCCAGATGCATTTCTTGCCCAAATTCAAAGGGACTTGCTGGTTGATAAGCTTTATGGTTGATAAAAGCTGTTAATTGTTGACGATCTTTAATACCCCGTTGCCACAACAACTGCGCTGCATACAGTCCACTTGAGGCAGGTGTATACTGTTTCACTGCTTGGATAAACCACTCTGGTGGTTGTTCAGTTGCTGTTATAGTCCACTGCTGTTGTTCTGGCATACAAACAAAATTATGATTTAGAAGTTAAAACTCTTCAAATACAATGATAATTTGTAAATCTGTAAAGTTGACTTTTAAAAGAGTCAATGCTCATAATGCGGAACTGTTAATCTCTTCTAACCTCTTGACCGAAACTACTGTGAGTGTTCAATTAACTGTGGTCATTAAATGAAGTTTTGATTGATATAAACGTCAGGTTTTAGCAATTATAATATTTATTAACTTTGCTTTTAATTTTATTTTTATTTGCAACTTGTGAGCTAAATCACACTAGTAACCTAGGCACCGAAATAAAATTCTATTTGTGCATAAAATATTATATATAAAATGATGGAATTACTGCAACTAATGTTGGTGCTAGGTACAGTAGTTGGTGTTACAGACGGAAACACTATTTTGGTTAAAGATAATGCAGGACAAACAACTATAGTCAAGTTAGCGTGTATTAATGCACCAGAGGCAACTGACAAGCGCTATGGTTTAGCAGCAACACAAAGGCTAAAACAGCTATTACCACTTCAAACTCCTGTTGTGATTAGAACCACAGAACAACTTAAAAGTGGTCGTCCAGCAGGTGAAGTGTTTGTAGATAATCGGTCAGTAAATCTTCTTCTCGTAGAGTCAGGTAATGCCGTCGTTGATCAAGAATCATTACAAAATTGCTATGAGAGCAAAACCCAATTTTTAATTGCAGAAGCTAATGCTAAGAATAAGCATTTAGGCTTGTGGCAACAATCAAAATTGCAGTTGAAGTTATATACCAAGTAAGCGCTAACACTATCAGTTATAATCAACTGAAACAATTTGCAATTTTAGGATAATACAGTTGAAAATGAGCAATAAAACCCTCATGTAAAGACGCGATTTATCGCGTCTTGAAAGACCAATTATTTACACCAATGACCCTTAACTGAATCGTATTATATTTTAGGATTACTGTACTTATTTCATTGTTTGAGATTTACCATATTTAATTTTTGTCAATAAGTAATATTATGTCCGTTTGATTACTTATAAGACATATTGCAAAAGTAAATTTTGCAATATTTTGGGGAAACGTTAAAGGGTAAGGGGAAAATTAATTCTATCCCTTTCCCCTTTACCCCCGCCCCTTATCCCCAGAGGGGGCCCCACCTTCCCCTTTTACCCATTTCTTGTTGCGTTTTTAATATCACCAATCAACTCATCAATCCTTGATTGAGTAGTGTTCCAAGAACACATAAAACGTACTCCTCCCACACCAATAAATGTATAAAACTGCCAGTTTTTGGCTTTTAAACTGTGAATGACTTCTTCAGGTAATTTTACAAATACAGCGTTGGCTTGTCTAGGAAACATCAAGTCAACACCTTCTATGTTTAATAGTTGATTTTCTAAGTATTCAGCACATTGATTGGCATGTCTAGCATTTTTTAGCCAAGCACCAGTTTCCAATAAACCCAACCAAGGAGCCGAAATAAACCGCATTTTTGAAGCTAGCTGGCCTGCTTGCTTGCATCGATAATCAAAATCTTCTGCTAGCGCTTTATTGAAGAAAAGAATAGCTTCACCTAATGCCATTCCATTCTTGGTACCACAAAAACACAACACATCCACTCCAGTTTTCCAAGTAATTTCAGCAGGACTTTTATTCATAGCGGCAACTGCATTGGCAAAACGAGCGCCATCCATGTGAAGTTTTAAGTTATATTTGTTTGCAACTTCTTTAATACTTAAAAGTTCTTCAATAGAATATAAAGTCCCTAATTCAGTTGATTGCGTAATGCTAATAACTTTAGGTTTGGGATAATGAATGTCAGTACGTTTGGTGACAATTGACTCTATAGACTCTGATGTTAATTTGCCATTCTTACCGTGAGCAAGTAACAATTTAGAGCCATTAGATGCAAATTCCGGTGCGCCACATTCATCTGTTTCTATGTGAGATGTCTCATGGCAAATGACGCTATGATATGACTGACAAAGAGCAGCTAAAGATAAAGAATTTGCGGCTGTACCGTTAAAGGTAAAAAATACTTCACAATCAATTTCAAAGAGATCCCGAAAATAATCTGTTGCTTTTTGAGTCCATTCATCATTTCCATAAGCTGGAACACTACCTTGATTTGCCCTAATCATATATTCCAGTGCTTCAGGACAAATACCAGAGGAATTATCACTTGCAAACTGTTCTAATTGGCTACTCATAATTTTTATTTTGATTTTTAACTAATTGTTACAATTTTAGTAAATAATTTTTGACTTTGCCAAATCCATTGGTGAATAATGCTATTAATCTTTCTAATTATTTAATAATTCTGCTAAGTACAATAACTTTGGATAGCAGGAAGCTAATTTTTTGATAACCATAGTTCATAAGTAATGAAAAACAAGGTTTGTAACTTATATAAAAAATAGCAAGTCTGAACCTTTTGATTTTCACAACTTAAATTTGATTTTTATATTTTGTATCAACCTGAATCGTTATAAAGTTAAGCAGGATATTAATAATATATAAATGACTTTGCTGATGTCTACAGAAAACTGAAATCTTCTTTTCACATCACTGAGATGTTTAATTACTACGGTGTCTTCCTCAGCCTTGCATTGAGGGTATTTTGAGACGATAAACATCGTCAGTAACTAAATATTATGCTAAAAAAATAAAGTTGACTCTAATCAGAATGCTAATTATGTACTTATAATACACTATACAATGTCCTACCAATCACCATCAAATTACTATTGGGCATATTTGTCCTTTGTAAGTTCTCAGTAGTCATTTGTTTATTTTCTACTGACTAATGACCAACGATCGATGACCAATACTTCGGCTTACCTCGGCTCCGCTCGGCACGAGTCGCTCAGTACAAGTGACTAAATAACTAATGACTGAACCATTGATTGAACTAAAAGGTGTTTCTAAGTCCTTTGGTAGCCATAAAGTTCTAGATAATGTAGACTTGACCATTTACCGGGGAGAAGCACTGGGTATTATTGGGCCATCAGGGACTGGGAAATCAACTATCTTACGAGTAATAGCGGGGTTACTTAGTCCTGATGAAGGAGAAATTTATGTGCAAGGAGTGCGGCGAGAGGGTTTGATTGAGGATGGCGGCCAGCAAATTGGCATTGGTATGGTGTTTCAGCAGGCGGCCCTATTTGATTCGCTGACAGTGGAGGAAAATGTGGGATTTTTACTTTATCAAAATTCAAAGCTGCGGCGATCGCGCATCCGAGATTTGGTAAACGAAAAATTGGAGATGGTAGGTTTGCCAGAAATAGGCGACCTCTACCCAGCCGAACTTTCCGGGGGAATGCGCAAACGGGTAAGTTTTGCCCGTGCGATTATGTCTAACCCTGATAATCCCAATGAAGGGCCAGAAGTTCTACTATACGACGAACCAACAGCTGGACTCGATCCCATTGCCTCGACAGTCATCGAAGATTTAATCCGTTACTTGCAATGTTTACATGGAGTTTGTAGTACTTATGCTGTTGTTACCCACCAAGACAGCACTATCCGCCGTACATCTGATAGACTTATATTTCTCTATGAAGGTAAAGTGCAGTGGCAAGGTACAGTTAGTGAAATATACAACACAGAAGATCCCTTGATCAGACAATTTATCAGTGGAAGTGTTCAAGGCCCGATTAAAGTCGCCGGCTAGAAACTTAAAAGCCAGGAGTAAAAAGTTAAATTTAACTACTAACTCCTAACTTTTAACTCCTAATTGGTTATTGGTTGTTGGTGGAGGCAAAAAAATGCGAGGTCTTATGACAAGTCGCTTCGCGTCTGGGCGAACATTTAGAGAAGGTTCTGTGGGATTATTACTCCTGCTAGGACTAGGGGTATTTGGATTACTCTTTCTGTGGTTAAATAGATTCACTGCTGCTGGCCGTTCATACAAAATTATTGTAGAATTTGCCAACGCTGGCGGAATGCAAAAGGGAGCAGCAGTTCGCTATCGTGGCGTTAAGGTAGGAACTATTTCTCAGGTTCGACCAGGGGCAAATGCTATTGATGTAGTGATTGAAATTGCCCAAACTGACTTAATTATCCCCCGTAATGTAGTGGTGGAAGCTAATCAAAGCGGATTAATTAGCGAAAGTATTATTGACATTACACCAAGAACAACCTTACCTCCTGGGGCTGTACTTGCTAAACCCCTAGATAAAAGTTGTGATACCAGTCTCATAGTCTGTAATGGCTCTCGGTTAAAAGGTCAGGTTGGCATTAGTGTTGATGCACTAATTCGCAGTTCAACTGAGCTAGCTGGTGCATACAACGATCCAAAATTTTATAGAAATGTCAATAGGGTTCTAGAAACTACCACAGGCGCAGCATCCAGTTTTACTGAGCTAAGTCAGGATTTACAAGGTTTGACCAAAAGCTTACAACTACAACTTAATACCTTTTCTGCTACGGCTAATTCAGTGCAACGGGCGACAAACCAACTTAATGCATCCGCAAATCAAACAGTAAATAAATTCGGTGCAACTGCAACTCAAGCAAATCGATTGCTGAACAACCTGGATAATTTGGTGACAACAAATCGGTCAACACTGGTTGGTGCGTTGAACAATATCACCGAAACCAGCAACCAATTGCGTGTTACAGTCAGTAGCTTATCACCAGCTGTCAATCGATTGACTCAAGGACAATTACTCAACAATTTAGAAACGCTTTCAGCAAATGCAGCCCAAGCCTCAGCTAATTTACGTGATGCTTCTAAAGGCTTAAACGATCCAAAGAATGCGGTGTTGCTGCAACAAACTTTAGATTCAGCACGAGTAACCTTTGAAAATACCCAAAAAATTACATCTGATTTAGATGAATTGACAGGCGATCCTAATTTCCGTAAAAATCTGCGGCAATTGGTGAATGGTTTAAGTGGTTTAGTATCTTCTACACAACAGATGCAGCAACAAGTGCAGGTTGCTACTACTCTAGATTCGGTAAAAGCTGCTGTGAGCAAACCAAAGAATCTAATTCCTACCCCAGCACCAACCCAAGAGGCTATGTTTAATGACAAGTCGCTACCAGTCTACGAAAATAATCCTTCAGCGGCTAATTTTGCAAGTACCGACACCGACCTTCAATCAACTCCTAGTCCGTCTATCCCAAACTCATCCCAAGAAAACCTTTTGAAGCAGCTACGGGAGTACGGCAAGCAACGAGAGCAACTGGAGACGGGGAAAGAGGCAATACAGGTTGACCCTTCGGCTTCGCTCACTGCTGACCCTGAGCAAAGCCAAACTGTTGAAAATTTTAAGTAAGATATTTTACTGTCAGGTGAATGTATTGAAGCTCATCGACACCACTCGCCATAACCTTGAAAACCGTATAATTTTGTTGACTGGTGTCGATTCTTTGCACAGTAGAGTTTTCAGGCTGCAAAACCCATTGCTTATTGATACAGCAGATTTCAAGTTGGTGACCTACACAAGCTAAGTCTGTTACCCAGATATAAAGCGTGTTTTACTCCAATACGCTTGGGTTAAGGGTTATTGGTGTAGAATTCTGGACTGTATTGTGTTTTACTCCTGAATTCTGTTAGCAGTAGCGGGGCGTTTAGCCCATTCTGAATTCTGCTGTATCTTCCAAAACTTAAATAAGTTTGCTCCCTTTCATGACAGCCGCCGCTTTTAAGAGCGAATTAACATTGGGTCATAAATTTGAGACTCTTGAACCCCATAATTGCACAGAATAGACCTAGCTATATCTTGCTCGCGCTCTGTGCCACTAACGATAAGTATGTAATTGCCTTGCTCTATTTGCTCATTATAAAAGCGTGCCCACTCATCTGCTATTCCTAACCTCATAGCGTCAAAGCGTTCACTTAAATTAATGCCTATTGGCACAACCAATTGAGAAAAGTCTTTACAAATTAAGGAAATCTGGTTTACTGAAAAACCTGCGATACACATATCCTTAATTGCCGCTTCAGCATTATCTATGCTATTAAAGCAACTAACACTATACTTAGACATCATCCCAATTTTACTAGGAATGGCAGTAGCAGAAGTCGTTGTGGTCAGAGAATTTGTAGTTTCATATTCACTGTTGAGATGCTCGTAAATGCCAAACTCTTCAATACCCCAACGCTGTAGTATTTCTTGTACTTTAGCAATTTCAAAAGATGTACAATCCACGATTATTAAATAGTGTCCCTCCTCTACTCGCTCGTTATATGCTCTAGCTTGCTCTGACGACATTCCCCAACCAACTAATGCACCAGCAAAAGTCCCAGTGGCAGCACCAATACTTGCGCCAACAAGGGTTGTAACCAAAGCAGTTGCTGCCGCCCCAGCCAGCATTATTGGGCCAATTCCAGGGATTGCTAAAGTCCCAAGACCCACTAATAAACCAGTTAACCCACCAACAGCGCCTCCTGAAAGCCCTCCTACTGTTGCACCTTCGTCAGCTTTATCACCAGTGTCCTCTTTAACTTTATTATCGGCAATCTCATGATTGCGATCTGAATTTTGTACAAGTATAGATACTTTCTCCATTGCCAAGCCAGAAGCTCTCAACTCATGTATTGCCTGTTCTGCATCTATCCGATGAGTAAATACGCCTACAGCACGTTGATATTGACTTAAAACCATAATTACTCCTTGGTCGCAGGGGAAAGATTAATCGCTGACAAAGTTGATTCTTCAGTACTTGTTATATTAAATACGAGTTGGTTCAACTCAAAACTATCCTTAGTAATAAAATACATTCCTTGCTTATGAGGTAGGCAATAACACCCTCAACGGTGCAAGTCAAAAAATGAATACACCAAGATGGAAAGACCCTTAACTGATGCGGAATTATTATTAGTGATTGACACAGGACAGCCTCAACTACATATGTATGTCCAACGCAGACATAACTAGATTCCCCTGTGTTGATATTTTAAATTCTCACAGCTTGGTCGTGGAATGCAAATTACGTCTTTGAAATTTCTTTCGCTTTCGTCCTGACTGTGGTGTTCCCTAT
Organism: Nostoc sp. DedQUE08; assembly: GCF_034530895.1. Classification (NCBI taxonomy): domain Bacteria; kingdom Bacillati; phylum Cyanobacteriota; class Cyanophyceae; order Nostocales; family Nostocaceae; genus Nostoc; species Nostoc sp. DedQUE08. The sequence goes on along the minus strand of NZ_JAVRCD010000020.1, from coordinate 86,485 downwards.
AAGGAGTCCAGGAATTCTGTGTGATTTGATGGGCAACCTATTTAACAAAACCTTCCTAAAGGCTGAGTGTCCTTTATTTATAGTTTGTCCGTAGGCAGAAGAGATCGATACATAGAATAAGTAATATTCATTATGTATAGCTAAAAGGCTTGTGTAGATTTCATCCTACCTAGTTCAAGCAGTATTTTTTTATGAATTTGGTAAGCAGTAATTATGCGTTGGCAAATAGGTCGTCGGAGTACAAATGTTGAAGATCGGCGTGGGATGAAGATTTCCGCTCCTGTCGTCGGTGGGGGCGTAGGAGCAGCACTCATATCGCTACTGGTTTTACTATTGGGTGGCGATCCTAGTGCCCTTTGGCAAGAAGATTCCCCACCAAATGATAGCCCGGTAGCTGAGTCACCTCAAACAACAGGATCTCAAACTCAAGATCAAATGGCGGATTTTGTATCTGTTGTACTGGCTGATACAGAAGATACATGGAGTGAGTTGTTTCGGCAAGATGGAAAAAGTTATGTAGAACCAAAGTTAGTTCTTTACTCAGGAGCGGTAGAATCTGCTTGTGGATTTGCACGTTCAGCAGTTGGGCCGTTTTATTGTCCGCGCGATCAAAAAGTGTATATTGACTTGAGTTTTTACCGCGATTTGAAGACTCAATATCAGGCACCTGGAGATTTTGCTCAAGCATACGTGATTGCTCATGAAATTGGGCATCATGTCCAAAATTTACTGGGGATTTCGCAGCAAGTTAGAGGTTTGCAGAACCAAGCGAGTCAGACACAAGCAAATCAGCTTTCTGTGCGATTAGAATTACAAGCAGACTGTTTTGCAGGCGTTTGGGCAAATCATGCTCAACGCTCACGGCAAATTCTGGAAACAGGTGATATTGAAGAAGCATTGAACGCAGCTAGCAGTATTGGAGATGACCGCTTGCAAAAACAAGCTAAAGGTTATGCTGTGCCAGAATCTTTTACACATGGTAGTTCCGCCCAAAGGGTTCGTTGGTTTAAACAAGGTATCCAAACGGGCGATCCTCAGAAATGTAATACTTTTGCCAGGACAAATTAAATTCTTAACATAGAGCAGAATTCAGAATGGGCTAAACGCCCCGCTACCGCTAACAGAATTCAGGAGTAAAATACGCTTTATATTTGGGTAAACAAACTTGAAATCTGCTGTATTTCAAGTTTTACGATTCTCTGGCATATCGAGCTTTATTGGCAAAACTTTCCCGGTCGGGGAGCAGATATTGAGGAAGCGATCGCCAGAATCGATTTTGCCTAAACTCATCTGGTTCTGGAAACGAGATAGCGATCGCAAAATTCCCAATGCCCAATTCCCAATGCCCAATTCCCCATAACTAATTCCAATCCTGTTCGTCTTTCTTGCCACGGCTTTTGTAAATTCCCCCCAAATCGTGAATTTGACGAGTTTTCTCAAAAAGCTCGGCTTCGGTTAAACCCCACTGCTGCAAGACTTTATCTAGGTCTTTTTGAATGTCTCTCGCCCCTGGAAACCCTTGATAACGCATTCGCAGCCTAGCCAATTCTGCTAAGTTATAGTCTGTTGCCTCTTGAGCGAGTAAAATATCAATAAGGGGGCGATCGCGGTTATAAAGTGGATGTTGTTGGTCTTTCCCAGCCGTTGCTTCAGTCATTGTCAGTCCTGAGTTTAGAGTGCTAAGTCCTGAATTTTAAGTTTAGCTGACAGTGGAAAACAGAACAGACAAAAGAAAATTGTCAAATACCGAAAGTTTAACTGTCAACTTTGCAACTTCTGACTTTCCCCGTACTACACTCAGCACTCCTACTAGACGGCAAGTACACCTGATGTCTTACGGCTCTCACCACTGCCACTTAACTTTAAATAAAGTTACATTGTTCTTAAGAAAATACAAAAAACTTTAGATGAGGGTGAATTTTATCTCACCCAAAGTCCAAGCAGCGAGGGAGCAAGAACCCATTATGTTTGAACACTTCACTTCCGAAGCCATTAGAGTAATTATGTTAGCTCAGGAGGAAGCCCGTCGCCTGGGACACAACTTTGTAGGAACAGAACAAATTCTCCTGGGTTTGATGGGAGAAGGAACTGGGGTTGCTGCTAAAGTGCTAGCTGAATTAGGCGTTACCCTCAAAGATGCACGTCGCGAGGTAGAAAAAATTATTGGTAGGGGTTCTGGCTTTGTACCACCAGAAATTCCTTTTACTCCTAAAGTAAAAAGCCTCTTCGAGCAATCGTTTAAAGAAGCTCATAGTTTGGGACAGAATTACATCAATACTGAACACTTACTCTTAGGATTAACCGAGGCTGGTGAAGGTGTCGCCGCCAAAGTATTACAAAATCTAGGGGTTGACTTCAAGAGTGTCCGCACTGCCATAGTTCGCCGTTTGGGTGAAAATGCACCAGCTTTTGCTGGTAGTGGTAATCAGAAGCGCACCCAACCGCTAACAATGGAAGAGTTTGGCAGAAATTTGACCAAATTAGCCCAAGAAGGCAGACTTGACCCCGTAGTTGGTCGCCAGAAAGAAATTGAGCGGGCGATCCAAATTCTCGGTCGCCGCACCAAGAATAACCCAGTGTTGATTGGGGAACCAGGAGTTGGTAAAACTGCGATCGCAGAAGGTCTAGCTCAACGTATTATCAATCAGGATGTTCCTGAAAGCTTACAAGACAAGCAAGTTATCAGCCTCGATATGGGGTCATTGGTAGCTGGAACTCGCTTCCGTGGCGATTTTGAAGAACGCATCAAAAAAGTTGTGGAAGAAGTCCGCACTGTGGGCAATATCATCCTGGTGATTGACGAAATTCACACCTTGGTTGGCGCTGGTGGTACAGAAGGTGGCTTGGATGCAGCCAACATCCTTAAACCTGCCTTAGCACGAGGAGAACTCCAGTGCATCGGCGCAACTACCCTCGATGAGTATCGGAAGCATATTGAGCGCGATGCCGCCCTAGAGCGTCGTTTCCAACCGATTCAGGTCGGGGAACCATCGGTAGAGGAAACCGTACAAATTCTCTACGGCTTGCGCGGTGCTTATGAACAACACCACAAAGTCACAATTTTGGATTCAGCACTTGTGGCCGCCGCAGAATTATCAGACCGCTATATTAGCGATCGCTTCTTGCCAGATAAGGCAATAGACTTGATTGATGAAGCTGGTTCTCGCGTTCGTTTGCGGAACTCCCAAAGTTCTCCCAATAAAGAACTTAAGCGCGAACTCGCTGGCGTTACCAAAGAGAAAGAAGCAGCAGTCAGAGTCCAAGATTTTGACAAAGCTACACAACTGCGCGACCAAGAGTTAAAACTCGCAGAACAACTGCAAGCAACGTTTACATCAAACGAGCAACCTGTCAACTCGACTGTAGTTGACGAAGAAGACATTGCTCAAATCGTTGCCTCTTGGACTGGCGTACCAGTTAATAAGCTCACAGAATCTGAGTCAGAGTTGCTCTTGCATTTAGAAGACACTCTGCATCAGCGCCTCATCGGCCAAGAGCAAGCAGTCACGGCTGTATCTCGCGGTATCCGTCGCGCCCGCGTCGGTTTGAAAAATCCCAATCGTCCCATTGCTAGCTTTATCTTCTCTGGCCCAACTGGCGTTGGTAAAACAGAATTGGCGAAAGCACTAGCTTCCTACTTCTTCGGTGCGGAAGACTCGATGATTCGGCTAGATATGTCCGAATACATGGAAAGTCACACCGTCGCCAAGCTAATTGGTTCGCCTCCTGGTTATGTAGGATATGACGAAGGCGGACAGCTTACAGAAGCTGTGCGGCGGAAACCTTACACAGTGCTGCTATTCGACGAAATCGAAAAAGCACACCCCGATGTATTCAATATGCTGCTGCAACTCTTGGATGACGGTCATCTTACCGATGCCAAAGGTCGGAAAGTGGACTTCAAGAACACGCTGATCATTTTGACTTCTAACATCGGTTCTAAGGTGATTGAAAAAGGCGGTAGTGGTTTAGGCTTTGACTTCGACACTCAAGCCGATGCTAGTTATAACCGTATTCGCACCTTGGTAAATGAGGAATTGAAAGCTTACTTCCGTCCTGAGTTTCTTAACCGTCTTGATGAGATTATCGTCTTCACACAGCTTTCCAAGGATGAAGTTAAGCAAATCGCCGAAATTATGCTTCGCGATGTTGCTAGTCGCTTGACAGAAAAGGGAATTATCTTAGAAGTTAGCGATCGCTTCAAAGAGCTTGTGGTACAAGAAGGTTATAACCCCAGCTACGGCGCTAGGCCATTACGTCGGGCAATTATGCGCCTCTTAGAAGATTCTCTCGCCGAAGCAATGCTATCTGGTGAAATTACAGATGGAGACACAGCCCTGATTGATGTTGATGATGACTCTCAAGTGAGAGTACAAAAATCAGAAAAACGAGAATTGCTCTTGGCAAATGTTGGCTAATTTTATACCCGATCGCTTTTTACTGTAATATTTGAGAAACACTCCAGCCTCTTGCGTAGAGCAGAGGCACAAACAGGGTCATCTCAGACAAACATCAAGTGAAATGGTATTATTTCTCACCCCTAGTAGAAATGCTAGGGGTTTTTTTCTGCGATTTATTTTGAGTGGGCAATACCCGTCTCCCACTGTAGCAAATAGAGGATTGAGGAGGAGTATGCTCGCGGACATGAAATAAGTTATACCAATTTAAAAAAAGAATGCGACAGATACATTTTCCCAAACCTTTGTTCTGTCTACCTTTCCTAATTTTGAATGCGTGAATTTTGAATTGATATTACGGTCTTTTTATAGTCTTCTCGGTTGACTTATAACTCCTGACTCCTGCCCAAACAGTAAGTGGCTGCCCAACTTGCTTATACAGTAAGCTTTCCATAATTACACCATTATTGTTAGCGGTGAGAGTTTTATTCGGCTGACGCAGAGACTCATAAAAGCCGTTGTACCAGCCTTCTTGAGACTTAAGATTGCCTTGAACGAAATCAAATAACTGACGGGTATAAGCAGTGTTATAAAGCACATGCCAGCCGATCGCAGCTTTGGCACTGAGGAATCGCAAATTGTTGTGCTGTTCTCTAGTATCCGCGATGGTTGCCCAAGGTTCTCCGTTGACAAATAGGCTGCTGTAAACAAAGTATGGCGCGCGATCTAAGTTATCTTCGGTGACGGCGGTTAATTGTTTTGTCGCTTCATAACGCGCGGCTTGGGCAGCTAAAATCCGATCGGCATAAGCTTTAGGCAAAGCTTGAAACCCAGTTTCGATGCCATCCAAGATATAGGGTTCGCTAAGAACGTAGTTATTGGCTCCAGAGTTTTTATAGTCTCGTTTGTCATAAGGAATTCCTTGTCCGTAAAGATCGACAAAGGCAGTATGGGACTGATAATCTAAAGCTTTATTAACATTCAAACCCCAAAGCTTCAAACCATAAGCAGCATAATTCTCATAGCCCAAGCGACCTTCTTGATTGTATTGTTCTTTGCCTTTGATGACAGCAGTACCATACATTTGACCGTTTGTGGTCAGACGCTTGACTTGCCAGTGTTGCCAAACTGCTGCTGTTTGCGATCGCATTTCTGGATACTTTGCCTCGACAATCTTCAGCCAGATTGCCATTCTTCCTAAATCGATGGCTGACCAGCCAATTTCTTCCCGTTTATCTAGTTGACCATAATTAACAGGGACGAGAGTTTTCGCATTGTAAACTTTGTTGGGTAATTCTCCTTTATACAAAGGCATTGAGGCCAGTGTATTCAACATTTTGCTCATTTTGGCTTCAAATTCAGCCGCAGGCACGATATTGAGTTCTTTAGCACTGACTAAAGCGGCGATCGCTGCTGTTTGATCCCACATACTTATCGAGGCAAAGCCATCAACGGAATTGATCAAGCCGGTTTCATCGTTCCAGTTGCGCTGGAAGTATGACCAAGCTTGACGCGCCGTTGTCATTTCTTCTGGGGTTAATTTTCCAACTCCAGGAGCAACGTAGGGAATTATGGCTACTGTTAATTGATTCTTAGGAATCGGTTGACCTGGCAAAACTACGGATTTAGCATCAAGGCTGGCAACTATTTCAGCATCTTTGACACCAAAGACAGAGGGTTGGGGTTTCTCTGGTTGTAAAGCAGTTGGGGATGTTGATATTTCAGGTTTTTTTATAGAAGTATTGGAAAGTTGCTTAGACCAACCATTTAAAAGTGCGATCGCGATCGCAGCGGTAACGACTCCTCCTACAGTAGCTAGTATGGACAAGCTCTTAGGTGGTGGTTGAAAATCAGAACTCATACTGATTAAAGCCTTATTTTGTAAGTCAGGGTTATTTGCGTAGTTTCACCAAATACATTCTTCCCAACTTTGAAATCTAACTAACACCCAGAAGTGCACCTGACTACTACAATAAAATAGTCACGCACCCGATCTCTGGAGTTCTAGCAGTGGGATTATTTGATGATTTGAGTCGGTTTCTAGAAAACCGTTTAGAAGAATTCTTGCGTAACAATCCACATTTGGAGTTAGAGGCGCTGCTAGAACAGCTGCGTGAGCAAGAAGAAGACACATTAAAGTTAATCGCAGATTTAAAATTACAAGAGAAGCGATCGCAAGAAGAAATTCTTTCCACCGCGCAAGAAATTCAGCGTTGGCATATCCGCATTCAAAAAGCCAAAAACGCTAATAGAGAGGATTTGGCAGCGGCGGCGGGTGAGCGAGAAGCAGCCCTGTTGCGCGAAGGAAATCAGCGCTGGGGACACATGCAAGGGTTGAAAGAACGCATTAACCAATCTCAAGAATTACTGAAAAAAATTCAGCAACGGCGACAAGAAGTGCAAGCTAAAGCTGCCGAAGCACAAACAGCCCGTGCGAAAGCGCAAACCCAGCAGCGTTCAGAAAGCATTGGCTGGTCAAATCAAACTAGCACTTTTTCTAGTGGGTTTGATGACTTAGAAGAGAAGTTCCGTAGCTGGGAAACTCAGGATGAATTAGAACAAATGAAGCGGAATATGCAGAAGTAGCGCCTATTGGCTAAAATACGCCGAAATAACAAATGCGATCGCAAAAGTAACAAATGAGTTCGCAAAAGCAACAAATGCGATCACCAAAGTAACAAATGCGTAGGCGTAGCCAGCCGTAGGCATCGCCAGAAATAGCTTACTCACTTGGTTTTCCGCGTCAGTTTTACCCCACCCTAACCCTCCCCTTGGAAAGGGGAGGGAACAAGATTTCTTATTTCCCCCCTTTACAAGGGGGGATTAAGGGGGGTAATAATGTGATTAAAATCACAGCCAACTACTTTTTCAACAACCTCTTAAGCTGAGTGAACACTAAAAACGAAAAATCAAAGCTTTCAGGCACATTTTACAAGAAGAATTAGGGATTTTTAGAAGAGTAGGATAAGTTCATTGCTGTTGTTCATGGGAAAAAGCAACGGTTGCAGGTAATCAGGATTATCCCGTCCTTGAATCGGTTGTAAAATTCGCGCAGCGACTGACAAAGCTAATAAGCGTGTAGTATGTATATAAACTATATATACCAAGCAATATGAGTGCAGAGTTATTAACTATTGCTGGCTCAGTAGGAAAAGCAGTATTTCCAGAAATTGTTAAGAAAATCAATAGTGCATTAAATCCTACAGACTTAGAAAAAGCTTTGAAAGCAGGTGTACAATCCGCCGAAGAGTGGGATTATAATCAAGATTCTGATAAACATTATTTTTTCGTTGTACGCCAAAGGATGCGAGAGAACTTGTAGAGGGTTTTTTCAAAGATACGGGAGTTCAAGAAGAATTACAGAAGCCTTTTACTGAGAAAACAACCCCAAATCTACAAGTTTTAATTAAAATATTCCACAAAATTAAATCAGAAAAGCCAAACTTAGAGTTTCGCGATGAAAGTATTGAACATTGGCTGAAAAAGTTTGCAGATGCTTATTTTGAACACACCAATACATATTTAAAATTTCAAATTGCTAAATCAGATTATTTCAAACAACTATTAGGCTATTTTGAGGGAGTTGAATTTGTTGGCATAAAGGTAAAAACAAAAGAAGAAGAAAAATTTGCTAAACTACCACAAATTTTTGTGATGCCTAATGTAGTTGAGCAGGTGGAAGTTAGAGAAATCAAAGCTTTAAAATTAAATCTATATTTTGTTATTGTAGATACACCCGGCCTAGCAATGCCAGGAAAATTTCCTTGGGAAAAACAAAGTAGTGGCAATAAATTCTCAGCCCAAGAACTGCTGAAAGAAAGTACGCGCAATAAATTTGTTGTGTTGGGAGAACCAGGAATTGGTAAAACAACTTTGATGAGTTATTTTGCTGTGATGCTGGCTGAACAGCAGACTGAAAAATTCGGTTTATCAGCAGACTTAGAGTTACTGCCAATTTTGATTAGAATTAGAGACTTAGGCAAAGCTTCAACAAAGAATATTTTAGAATATATACGCAATTTTGCCAATAGTATTCATGTTAAAGAATTGCCTAAAGGTTTCTTTGAACATTGGTTAGAAGATGGGAGAGCGTTAATTTTACTTGATGGCTTAGATGAAATCGCTAAACCAAGCGATCGCCATGAATTTGTAAAGATAATTCACAGCTTTCTCGGACAATATTCTCAAAATCGGGCAATTATAACTTCGCGTCCAGCAGGTTATAGTCGAGAGTTTTTTCGTACAGATGAATTCCCTCATTATCATCTGGAAAAGTTTGATGATAGTCAAATTGATTTATTTATTCAGCAATGGTATAACAGCAGACTGCCAAACAACCTAGAAAAAGCACAAGAGCGTCAAGAAAGCTTAAAAAAAGCATTAGCAGCACAAGAACGCATCAAATTATTAGCACGCAATCCTTTACTACTGACAATCATTGCCTTGATTCATCGCTATGATGCACATTTGCCTAGACAGCGACATAAACTCTATGAACAGGCAGTTGATACGCTATTGATTAACTGGGATGTCAATAAGGGCATTGAGTCTTGGAAGTTGAAGTATATTAAATTGGACGATATCAAAATATTGATGCAACGTCTTGCTTACTGGATTCATTCTCAAGGGGAAACTGGCGATAAAGAAGGTGGTACGCTGATTGATAGAGATGAGTTAATTACGCAATTAAGCAAATATATTCGTGAATGTAATTATCAAGTTCAAAAACATCAAGCTCAAGAGGAAGCAAAACGCTTAGTTGACCATATTACAGAACGCTGTGGTTTATTAAACGAACAAGGTCAAGATAGATATGCCTTTGTGCATAAGACATTTCAGGAATATTTGGCAGGTGAAGAAATACGCGATCGCCAATCAGGAGACTTTAACGAAGTACTAAATCACATTGGAGATTATCTACACAATTCCCACTGGCGAGAAGTGTTGTTGCTGTTAATAGCTCAACAAAATCAAAATAACTCGAAAAAAATTATTGAAGCAATTCTCCAACAAGAGACTCCTTATGAAGAATGGCTGCACCGCAATCTTTTCTTTGCAGGTACTTGTTTAGCTGAAGATTTAAAATTATCTGATGGTAAATTGATTACAGATATTTTAGAGGAATTAGTTGAGCTTGAAGTTAGCAATTCTCAGCGAGTAGGTAGGAAAGTTAAATCACAGGTTTTTCAAATTCTTTGCAATTTAAACGAAACCCGGTTTCAAGCTCAAGCATTAGAATGGTTAAAAGCATCAGCAGATTTGATAGATATAAAGCTACTGCGAGAATATCGGGCCGCTTTAGGTGAACAACAGGAAGTATTGGCAGAACTGCTGGGTTTACTCAAAGATGAGAGTGAGAATGTGCGTGACTCTGCTGCTTTTGCATTGGGCAAGTTGGGCAACGCCTCGCCACAAGTAGTTGAAGCACTGCTGGGTTTACTCAAAGATGAGAGTGAGATTGTACGTAACTCTGCTGTTTTTGCATTGGGCAAGTTGGGCAACGCCTCGCCACAGGTAGTTGAAGCACTGCTGGATTTACTCAAAGATGAGAGTGAGGGTGTGCGTTACTCTACTGCTTTTGCATTGGGCAAGTTGGGCAACGCCTCGCCACAGTTAGTTGAAGTACTGTTGGGTTTACTCAAAGATGAGAGTGAGAATGTGCGTGACTTTGCTGCTTTAGCATTGGGCAACTTGGGCAACGCCTCGTCACAGGTAGTTGAAGCACTGCTGGGTTTACTCAAAGATGAGAGTGAGAGAGTGCGTAACTCTGCTGCTGAAGCATTGGGCAACTTGGGCAACGCCTCGCCACAGGTAGTTGAAGCACTGCTGGGTTTACTCAAA